>JBJOFM010000256.1:0-6061 GCA_046048755.1 Bacteroidota bacterium
TGAGTTTTTCCGTTTGTTCCTCAACCCCTTTAACGCAATCTACTACCAAAATAACGCTATCTACGGCCGTTAACGTTCTGTAGGTGTCTTCTGCGAAATCTTTGTGACCGGGAGTATCCAAAATGTTTACCATTTTATCTCGGTATCCAAATGTCATCACCGAGGTAGCCACCGAAATACCTCGTTGCTTTTCGATTTCCATAAAATCGGAGGTAGTGGCTTTATTGATTTTATTGCTTTTAACCGCACCGGCAGTTTGAATTTGTCCTCCAAACAGAAGGAATTTCTCTGTTAGGGTTGTTTTTCCCGCATCTGGGTGAGCGATAATTGCGAAAGTTTTACGTTTTGAAATTTCGATTTCGTAGGCCATAAAGTAGCATTGCAAAGGTACGGTTTAATCCTAGATGGTTTTCGAGAACTAAAATTTGGAAATGGATGGTTTAATAATTAATTATAAAAACGCATTGTTAGGAAATATTAAATTATTTCTTCTCAATTTCTATTTGACAGGGCGAAATTCACATAAAATAAATATTCTAACAAAATCAAACAATCAACTGGATATTCAATTGGATTGGTCTGCATATCGATTTTAAATGAAAAAAATCTATAATTTTGTACTTATGGGAAAGAAAATACGTTCAATTATAATTTTATGCGTTGTTTTAACCATTAATGGAGTGAAAGGCCAAACCTGGACTTCCTGGTACGGAAATGGATCAACAGCAATTACTTCTGCGGCGGCGGATTCATCTGGTAACTTTTGGTTTGGGACCATGGGGGATGGACTTTTAATGAAGTCGGGTTCTACATGGAGTAATTTTAACCGATATAATTCCCAATTGGCGTCTAATAATGTTAAATCGGTGGCTGTAGCTCCGGATGGTAGCATTTGGGCCGCAACGGATTCCGGCCTATGTCATACTAAAGGAAGTGGCTGGGAAGTATTCACCGATAAAAATAGCAGTTTTGAAGATATCGCTGTTGAAAAAGTAGCCATTGGGAAAAACGGAGAAATCTGGGCCATTCAATGGCCTGGTGTACATCGTTATAAAAATGGAACTTGGACCAAATACACAGAATCCACTCACCCCGGATATTACAATGATTATCCTATTACGTTAGGTGTTGATAATAACGGAGTGTGTTGGGCTGCAGGATATGGTTATGAGATGTGGAGTTTTGATGGGAATGCTTGGACTACCCGCAAGAATTTAGGATTAGATACGGTTGAATATGTAGAGATTTATTCAATTGTTTTCGATAAAAATAATGTTCAGTACGTAGGAACTCAAAATCATGGTATTTATCAAATAAAATCGGATACCACCTTGCAATATTTGGGCGGAGATATGGGCTTCTATCTAAATCAAATAAATGATTTAATGATTGCTCGCGATGGAAAGTTATGGATTGCAGGAGAGGGTGGAGGAATTGCAATTTATGATGGAGTAAGCTTTAGCAATCAAACTCCCAATGAAGGGTTGGGATCAGACAGAGTTGCTTGTCTTACCGGTAATGCCACAGCAATTGCAGCAGTGAATTCAGAAGAAGGAGTTTCCTTTTATACTTCCGGTAGTTGGGAGTTTTTCAATGCAAATAAAATTGGATTATTTTCCACTTCAGGGATTTATTCCTTATCAAAAGATAAAAACAATGCCGTTTGGGTAGGTGGTAACGCGGAAATCGGAAAGTACGATGGCACTAATTGGACGGTATATCGTTCAAACGGTACGGGCATACCCAATGAAGTGATTACAGCTATCAAATTTGATTCGAAAAATAAGGTTTGGGTTTCTTCCTACCGCGGTTTGGCAGAATTTGACCAGTCAGCGAATACTTGGAATAATTACGATGTTTCAACCAGCGGATTCCCATCGGACTATGTATACGACATGGATATTGATTCTAAAGATATTTTGTGGTTGGCAACGGACAGTGGGTTGGTGAAGTTTGATGGAATGACGGCGACTAATTACAATAAGGCATCTGGAAAGTTAATTGTAGACGAAGTTTCTACCGTTTATGTAGATAAAAACGATAAAGTTTGGGCTGGTACTTGGGGCGGCGGATTGGTTACTTTTGATGGTACTACTTGGACTAAAATCATGAAATCAACAGCGGGTTGGGCTTCGGATTATATAACTTCTATTTCGGCCGATAACAATGGGAATGTATGGGTAGGAACCTATGGTGGGTATGCGAAATTTGATGGTACTAGTTGGACTGCTGTAGCTTCGTCGAGTTTGCCAAACAAAGCAGAATATATTGTAGATATTAGTTTTGATATCAATAATGATCCATGGATCTCTACGGATTTGGGGGTTATACATGGATTACCTACAGGGGATGTACTCTACGTTTCTCCTAGTAAGCCCTTGGCGGATAATTTCACCTATCAAACATTGAATGTTGGAAAAGATATCTGGTTTGCTTGCAATATGGTTCTGAGCAGATTGGCCGATGCGGTGACATTACGTCCTTCAGCAATTGCGGATTTGGAATCAGTAAAAGTAGCAGTGAGCCCAAACCCAATTAAACAAGGCGATAATTTGGTGATTGGTTTGGAGGGGTTGATAAACGCCGCAAATGCGGAAATTCAAATTGTAGATGTTCATGGTAAAATCACGAGAAATGTAAAAATCCAAGGCAACGATTCTTTCCAGAGAGAGTCTATTGCAATAAATACAAATACCCTTTCTCCAGGAATGTATACCGTTTCAATTGATGGAATTCCTGTAGGAACAAAGTTTTTAGTTATTCGTTAAACTTAATTTAAATGTGTAACAAAAAGGCTGCTTTAGGCAGCCTTTTTGTTTTTTATAACCATATTATTTACATGTATTTAATGTATAAGTAGGCGAAATATGGGAATTTATCACGAAATTTGCGGACTTTTTAGCCCCAACATGTCATTAGCACTTAAAAACATTGCCATTATCGCTCACGTTGACCACGGAAAAACAACCTTGGTAGACAAAATGCTCTATCAGTCTCGTTTATTCCGTGAAAATCAGGAAATGGGAGAACTAATTCTGGATAACAACGATTTGGAACGAGAGCGCGGAATTACCATTTTAGCAAAGAATGTAAGTGTTCAGTGGAAGGGGGTTAAAATTAATATTATCGATACTCCTGGCCACGCAGATTTTGGTGGAGAAGTAGAGCGTGTTTTAAATATGGCCGATGGTGTAATCCTTTTGGTGGATGCCTTTGAAGGTCCTATGCCTCAAACTCGATTTGTATTGCAAAAAGCATTGTCTTTAGGGAAAAAGCCCATCGTTGTTATCAATAAAGTAGATAAGCCCAACTGTGATCCTGATAAGACCCATGATGAGATTTTTGACTTGTTCTTTAATTTAGGTGCCAACGAAGAGCAGTTAGATTTTACTACCGTTTACGGTTCTGGTAAGCAGGGATGGTTTGGTCCTGAATGGAATAAACCAACGGAAGACATTACTTTCTTGATGGATACCATTGTGGATGTAATTCCTTCGCCGATTATAGAAGAGGGTACCGTTCAAATGCAGGTTACAAGTTTGGATTATTCATCCTATACGGGTCGTATTGCTATCGGTAGATTAAAGCGCGGACATATTCGTGAAAATATGCAGGTGAGTTTGGTTAAGCGCGATGGAAAAATCGAAAAGCATAAAATAAAAGAATTGTATGTATTCAGTGGATTGGGTAAAATCAAAGTTACCGAAGTTCATGCTGGGGATATTTGTGCAGTAACCGGTTTAGAGAATTTTGAAATTGGGGATACCGTTGCCGATATCGAAAATCCAGAAGCATTGCCCGCATTGAAAATTGATGAGCCAACCATGAGCATGTTGTTTGCCATTAATAATTCCCCATTTTTCGGTAAAGAGGGGAAATTTGTTACCTCTCAGAAAGTGCGTGAGCGTTTGATGAAAGAGATGGAGAAAAATTTAGCCTTGCGAGTGGAAGAAACAGGAAGTGCGGATCAATTTTTGGTTTATGGAAGAGGCGTAATGCACTTGGGTGTATTGGTTGAGACGATGAGACGTGAAGGATATGAGCTGCAAGTAGGTCAGCCCCGTGTTATTCTCAAGGAAATCAATGGACAGAAATGCGAACCGATTGAAGTTTTAACCGTGGATGTACCAGAACATCACAGTGGAAAAGTTATTGAACAAGTGAGTCAGAGAAAAGGAGAGATGCTTTCAATGATGCCAAAAGGCGATATGGTGCGTTTGGAGTTTGAAGTACCATCTCGTGGGTTGATTGGATTAAGAAATAATCTATTAACGGCAACCCAAGGTGAGGCAATTATGGCCCATCGTTTTAAAGATTACGAACCTTGGAAAGGTACTATGCCCACGCGTATCAACGGGGTGTTAATCTCTAAAGATAAAGGAAGTGCAACCGGATATTCTATGGATAAATTGCAGGATCGAGGCGGGTTCTTTATTCATCCTGGTGCCGAAGTGTATACCGGTCAAATTATCGGAGAACATATTAAACCGGGCGACTTAGTCGTGAATTTGTGTACCGCTAAACAATTAACCAACTTCCGTGCTGCGGGTAAAGATGATAACTCAATGCTTGCGCCACCAAGAGAATTTACGTTGGAAGAGGCTATGGAGTATATCCAAGAGGATGAATACGTTGAAGTTACGCCGGTTAATATCCGTTTGCGTAAAATACTATTGGATGAAAACGAACGTAAGCGGGCGTCCAATAAATCGGCTACGGCTTAATTAAAGAATTGAAATGTCCAAGGGTTGTATTATGGAGTATACACCCTTGGATGTTTATAAATCGCAACTGAAATTTTCAACGGATATTTGCACCAATATTGAGTTGATGCCTAAACGTTGTTTATCATATGGCAGTCTGTTGGGTCTGTGTGTAAGGCTCGTGGTTTTTGGATTTTACTCATTTTTTAATGTTACACTCTTGATGGGCGTTGGGACTGTGAATTCCAATGTTCCTCTTACCAGTATTCCTGGAAAGAGTCCGTACCATCGAGACTCTAATGCCAGGAGAATTATTACGTACGGTGCAGATTTTGGTGCAAACTTTTCCGTTGCACAAGCTTCACCCAATTGGAGTTCCGGGGCATCTAACAACTATAATGGCAATGGATTTTTGTCGGCCTTTGCTCAAGTGAAGCGAACCCATACCAGTTTTGATAATGTGTTTAAAATTAACGTGGGTGGAATTCGGTCTCGTCAAATTGATAACAATCAAATACGGTATTACATAACGAAGAAGAACTTAGATAATATTTTCTTGGATAGTAAATTTGGACACGTATTCCCCCAAAACAACCAATTATCGGCCTACGGTGGTTTGAACTTTCAAACCCAATTATTGAATGGATATAAATATGTTAGAAATGCGCAGGGTAGGGAAGTTGGGGTGCTAAATTCGTCTTTTCTAAGTCAAGGGGTTACCCAATTGGCTGTTGGACTTGAATTTAAGCCAAGTACACGTTTTTTCGTCCGTATGGGGTATTTCACATTAAAACAGACCTACGTGTTGAATCAAGATTTATATGCTACCAGAAACGAAGAGGTTATAGCTCGTGTTGCCAAGGGGGACTTTATTAATAATCAGTTGGGTGTTCAAACGCAGTTGGGTTTGGTAAAGGAGTTTGGGCCATCCAATATTTACAAAATGAAATTTAACTATTTGGGTTTTGCCCCCTATTACGCCACCGAAGCCGTATTGGATAGTCGGATTGATTTCAATTTTGTGGCTAAATTGAGTAAATATGTAAATATTAACTACACACTAATTTCCATTTTCGATAAGGATTTAGTGAAGCCAGGTGCTAGCGCTTGGCAAAATAGCTGGGTTTTTGGTTTAGGTTATTTATACCAGTTATAGCAAGAATTTAGAAATTTATCGATTCGTTAATCACCGGATATTCACGGATATCCATCGGTAATGTTGGGTTGATAAGTTATGGATTTTTCGCGATTACTGTCAATTTACGTTCTTGCTATTGTAGATCTTAAGTTGTTGTTGCACTTATGCCAAATGCATTAATCGCTCCAATGTCTTGGTTAATTATTAAGTACTTGTAAGA
>JBJOFM010000257.1:0-6057 GCA_046048755.1 Bacteroidota bacterium
GTAATCGCAATACCAATTCCGTAGGTTTCGGGTAAAAAAATAATTTAACGGGAGCTGAACTACTTCGACTCTATCTGTATCTTCCACGGTGCAATGGTCATTTTACCATCGATGGGAGAAATAGAAATTTGCGATTCTATTTTGGCTTTATAAGGAATACAAAAACGCTTTAAAGAAGCGGATTCCTTATTTCCAATAGACGTTGAATCTGCAAAAGTGCTATTTTTTGATTCTTCTGTAGTTTTCAAATCCGAGGATTGGATTTTTGCTATTGGGCCATCGCTTAAGGATTGTTCCAATTGTTTAAATTTATCCGGGAATTTCTTTTGAAGAAACATGGGAAGCTCATCCAATAAACCCATAAAACGCCATCGTTCACTGAGTTCCGAAGCGACCATGTACATTCCTTCCACTAGCAAATCAATACCGATAATTGATTTCCCAATTGGGGATAATTGCAAGTCAATACTCCACATAGGAAAATCTAACATTGCATCTGCCGCGTTTGAATTTCTGCAAACTTTTTGAGCTCTTGGAATCCGGGTAATTAAATCCAGATTATTACCATTTATTAAGTATAGGTCCTCCACAAAGGAATTACAACCTTCAATGTCCTCTGCTTCAATACTCGGACATTTCAACAGTAAAATATTCCCGATTTCGTTGGACCGAATAACGTTAGAAACACCCGAAGCCCTTCCGAAGCTACCTTGATACATCACAGCAGGATTCAAGGCCTTAACCTTCCAAATACCGGTACGTTGTTTTTCTAATAATAACAAACCCAATACACCCCCCGAAAATCGACCTTGACCGATGGCTTCGGAACTAGTTGAAAAGGAATACAATCGCTGTGGCAAAGAGTCTATGCTTAACAGTTCTAATTGGTCTACAAAGCGGGTATAGTTTTTTTCAAACGGAAATGATATCGATGTATCTACATCAAACCATTCGTTGATTGGATTATGCAAATTTGTAGATGTACACGAATTGCAAGTCCAAGCAATCATAGACTCATCCGAAATTGGATCCTTTAATATTCTTCCAGGCAACAACTGATTTAATACCTGAATAGGATCGGAAAGTAAATTCTCTTGGATGGTTATAGAATCAAAATTATCTACCCATGTTACGTCTACACAATCTTGAGAACTATTGGCCGGATTGTTAACTGCTTCTAAAAATTCTTCTACTTTGTGCGTATCCTTTCTTGTTGGTGAGTGATTTTTAGCGGTTCGGATTAAAGGCAAGATTAACAGCGTGGTTGTCAAGATAACCAAAGTACTACGGAAAACGGTATTTACCGAAACCAACATATTCGCTTGTGTAAGTAATGCTTAAAGAATACAGGACGAAATTATGCGATTTAAACGGAGTATGTATTTGCTAGAAAAAATATTTTTCTATATTCGTTTTTTATAATCGAAATCAAACCATTATGTACCAAATAATTAAAGGCATTAATAACCCTACTAAAAATTATCATTACGCGATAATTGGCAACAGGATTATCGGACTTCAGTCGCTTACAATTCCGAAATTACTTTTTGTAATTTTATTGTTATTTACTTCTACCTTACATGCGCAGAATGCGTTGGATTTTGATGGTTCGGATGACCGCGTTATTTGTGGTAAAGACAGTTCGGTAAATTTGGGTGGAAGGAGTTTTGCTTTGGAAGCTTGGATATTCCCAACTGCTTGGAAAACTTCGGCGTGGGAAGGTAATATTATCAACAAAGAAGAAAACACTTCCAATAATGGTTATATGTTACGATGCGGTGAGGGTGGCAAAATGAATTGTGGATTTGGACAAGGAACTTCAACGTGGGTTGAAAAAACTACTGCTACTGCTGTTTTAAAGCTAAATACATGGCAACACGTGGCTTTCACATACAACGGAACCAAGGCTTATTTTTATGTAGATGGAGTTAAAGTTGATTCGATAAGTTCTACAGCGGCCATGACCAAAGCAACGGGCGTTGATTTGGTTATTGGGGATCATTCGGGAACCTATACCCGCAGGTTTCAAGGAAGAATAGATGAAGTGAAAATTTGGGCTAAATATCGTACTCAAACCGAGATAAAAAATGATATGAACGGCGAATATTGTGCTCCTCAACAAGGACTCCGAGCATATTATAAATTTAATCATGGAAAAGCCGGAGCAACTAATTCAACCGTAAAAACTCTTACCGATTTTTCAGGTTACGGTAATCATGGTGTGGTAGCTAACTTTGCGTTAAGTGGTAGTACCTCCAATTGGGTTTCAGGTAAAACCCTAACCAAGGGAAGCATTCGCGATACAATTTCGGAAAATCGTTGCGATCGATTCCGATCTCCAAGTGGTAAATATACTTGGACTAAATCAGGAGTATATAAAGATACTTTGGCTAGTTACTTCGGTTGTGACAGTGCCTTAACAATTAATCTATCCCTGCGTTTTAAAACCACTAAAAACATCTCTGCTTGGGCTTGTAAAAGTTATGTAAGTCCTTCGGGTGCTTATACTTGGACAAAATCGGGCAACTACACCGATTACCTAGTAAATTCTGTTGGTTGTGATAGCGTAATCAATGTTAGTCTAAGTATTGGTGGAACAAGTTCAAACGTATCAGCCAATGTGTGCAACAGTTACATTTCACCGTTGGGTAAAAAATTTACCGAAACAGGTACTTACGTTGATACCACTACCAATTACAAAGGATGCGATAGCTTTATTATTATTGATTTAATTGTTCGGAAAACAACTTTTTCAGAAATGGAGAAAAAGTTCTGTACTCCCTTCCGCGTTCCAAGTAGAAAGTACTTCATTTCTGCTCCTGGCACCTATTTCGACACCTTACAAAACGCAGCGGGTTGTGATAGTATAATCACCATAAAAGCAATTTCATTGGCCACCTTCAAATCCTTAAAAGTAACGGTTTGTGATCAGTACAAATCCCCCAGCGAACGGTATATTTGGTCGAAAACTGGAACCTACAAGGATACTGTATTCAATAGCAATTTCTGCGATAGTATCGTAACTGTGGATTTAACGGTACTGGGTAAAACCTACTATTCCTATAAAGAATCGGCCTGTAAATTATTCACCTTGCCCAGTGGTAAAAACTCCTATACCAAATCGGCCATCATCCAAGATACCATTAAAAATCAGTTAGGTTGCGACAGTGTAATTACAATTGATTTAACGGTTATCAAGGTGGGTACCGGTGTTTCGGTGACCGGCGATGTTCTTACCTGTACAAATACTGCCGCAACCGATTGGCAGTGGGTATTATGTAATCAAAACTATAAGGCGGCCACGGATGGCAACACCCGAATTTACAATGCTAAAACCAACGGTAATTATGCAGTTATTGTTACCCAAGATAACTGTACCGATACATCGGAATGCTATTGGATTACATCTGCAGCTACTAATAATTTCGCCAAACAAGACAACGGACTGATTATTTACCCCAACCCCATTAACCAAAACGAATTGAACCTACAAATTGAAGTTCCTATGCTAGTTAATCAAGGTAAATTGCGTTTAGTTAATGCCCAAGGTCGTGTATTGATTGAACAACCTTTTACCGGTAAACGCAGCTCAATCGTATTCAATGAAACTCTTGCTTCGGGATTGTATATCGTAGAGCTACAAACTGAAAATTGGATAAGCAAAACCCAATTGATGGTGCATTAATTGAGGAGTTATTCTAGATAAAGCGGATCTGCAGGCACTTGTTAACCCAAGTTTTTTGTCCGTTGAAACTGAAGTTAATACTGTTGCACGATGAATCTGAAGTTAATACTATTGTACGATGAATCTCAAGTTAATACTATTGTACGATGAAACTTATTGGTTTCGAAAATTAAATAACCGATCCCATTGGTTGGTTATTAATCCACGTCGATAGCCCTGAATAGCGGATTTTAGTTGATTCACTAGTTCCATTTTTTTGGCTTGAATTTCCTTGTTACTAGAATTTTCTAGGGTTTCCTTTTTATTACTATTTCTCCGTTGTTGATAAAACTCCATGGTCTCTCCACGCTCATTCATAATTAATACGTAGGGGTATTGAATGATATAATACAATCCTTTATCGTAATGATACGAATATCCTTTATAGGATGAATCCAGTAAGCTCCTGCCCATGCCGATGCTTAAATTGGAAACGTTAAAAGCGAACGACAAAGTGGTTGGTAAAATATCTAACTGCGAACAGGATTTTTGGGTAATTTCTTTGGTAAAGTTAGAATGTAATATTGCACCTTTTCCTGGTGCGAAAATCATAAATGGAACTTCGTAGTGACCGCTAGGACTATAAAAATACCCCAATGTACCGTGCGAGGTATGATCGCCAGTTATAATAAAAATGGTATTTTCAAACCATGTTTCTTTGCTTGCCGATTGAAAAAACTTCTCCAAAGAATAATCTGCATAAGCAATCGTTTTCTGTACCGTTAAATTGGATCCAGGAAATTTCGATTTCAACGATTCGGGAATCGCATAGGGATGGTGGGAACTTAACGTAAAAATACTGCTAAAAAATGGTTGTTGATTCTGAGTTAATTTCTTAGAAACATATTGCAAATAGGGTTCATCAAATATTCCCCAATGGCCATCAAAATCAACTTCTTTGTTTGGATATTCATCGATTCCGTAATATTCTTGCAATCCACCACCCTTAAAAAAGGATCGAAAACCCATAGTACCATTATTGGACCCATGAAAAAATTGTGTTGTGTATTTAATCGATTTCATCCATCCAAAAACATTTGTAAATCGATTGGTACTGTAACTGGAGGTAATGAAAAAGTCCTCCATTAGATTGGGCATTCCCGCAAAAATTGATGGCGCCATTTCGATACTTTTAGTACCGTTGGCAAAACAAAAAGGAAATACTACTGCATCGGGATTTTTCGCTAATTTGTCCAAAAACGGGGTATAAGGTGCACCATTTAAAAATCCCGTGTAATCGCGCGCCAAGCTTTCTACTACAATTAAAACCACATTGCTTCTTGTAGAATTTCTTGAGGTAGAATTTATCGAAGCTATGGCCGATGCTTTCCCGGTTACATCATTCTTTTTAGAAGAAAAATCATTCTTTATAAATTCTCCTATAGCCGTAGCATTACCCCGCAGATGCCATATTTCGATATTTGTATCAAGCCACTGTACTTCCGTTAGTCCGGCAGATTGAAAACTCGAAATCATAGAAAATGGAGTTGAAACCAATAAAGGAGAAATTTCGGGGACTACGAATTCTGCAGCATCGGAAGCCCTAAGTGGACGCAAACGTGTACCTCCCCTTCCAAGAAATAAAATAATTACACTGACAACAACGAATCTAAATACGATCCAACTCCATGTATATATAACAGTTTTTGTGCATGTGTTAAGATTTTTAGGACTTAATTCGGATTGTGTTCTATGTATTGTTTTACGTTTAGAAGATTGGGTGGATGATATCCATGGTCCAAATTCTTTGGGAACTGGGAAAAATCGCCAAATTACCCAACCGAATACCAAGATTAAAATGACTCCCCACCAGTAATCAATAATATAATTGGAAACGTTATTCGCTGGGTCGGCAAGAACATCCAATAGTTCTTTTCCACTTCGTTTTGATGTTACGTTTGAATATCCAGCATCAATTGCATTCAGTAGAACCGTTGTAAAAATTAATATGGTAGCAATTCCACGAAAAAGATAATTTTTTATCGTAATGGTGGTAGGCGCCAGAGACCACCATATCCAAACGGGCAAAAAACAGTAGGCCACAACAGGAGCATCGAAATAAAATCCTACCAAAAAAACCTTGATATACTCCCCAATGCCTAAGGGCTGTAACCAAAAAACATTTCCAATAAACCAGATTAATCGGCCTATTTGTTGTGATAAAACAATAAATAATAACTGGTATAGAAGATATTTCCAGCCACTATTTGTAAATGAAATCCAAAATCTTTTACTACCCGAAAGTTTGACCAATTTGATTTTAATTAAAATTACCCAAGTATTATCCCCGGGTAAAATTAATATAAAATATGGTTAAAAAATATGTGTAGGAT
>JBJOFM010000258.1:0-3991 GCA_046048755.1 Bacteroidota bacterium
GTATTAGAGAGCATTTAACCGCTGATTCTGAAGTTTATGCAAACCCCGCGGCGTACTTTGATGAAGTAATCGAAATTAATCTTTCCGAATTAGAACCTCATGTAAATGGACCGTTCACTCCCGATTTGGCAACCCCTATTTCCAAAATCAAAGAAGTGGCTGCCGCTAATGGTTGGCCAACCAAAGTAGAAGTAGGATTAATCGGTTCTTGTACCAACTCTTCCTATTAGGATATTTCTCGTGCGGTAAGTTTAGCCAAACAGGTTGCTGCTAAAAACTTAAAAACAAAAGCCGAATTTACCATTACCCCAGGTAGTGAGCAGGTTCGTTATACCATCCAACGCGATGGATTCTTAGAAATTTTCGATCAAATCGGAGCAAAAGTATTTGCCAATGCCTGCGGACCGTGTATCGGTATGTGGGATCGTATGGGTGCTGAAAAGCAGGAAAAAAACACCATCGTACATTCATTCAACCGAAACTTTGCAAAACGTGCCGATGGAAACCCAAACACCTATGCATTTGTAGCAAGTCCTGAATTGGTAACTGCCTTAGCAATTGCTGGTGACCTAACTTTTAACCCCATTACAGATACCCTAATCAACGAAAATGGTGAAGCAGTTAAATTGGACCCTCCTACCGGCGACGAATTACCAACCAAAGGTTTTGCAGTAGAAGACCCAGGATATCAAGCACCAGCGGCTGACGGCTCTAATGTGCAAGTAGCGGTTGATCCAAATTCAAACCGTTTGCAATTATTGGATCCATTCGCTGCATGGGAAGGTTCCGATCTTCATGGTTTGAAATTACTGATAAAAGTAAAAGGTAAATGTACAACAGACCATATCTCTATGGCAGGTCCATGGTTGAAGTTCCGCGGTCACTTGGATAATATTTCCAACAACCTTTTAATTGGGGCAATCAATATTTTCAACGATAAAGCAAACGAAGTTAAAAATCAGTTAACTGGCGAGTTCGGAGCGGTACCAGCTGTCCAACGCGCATACAAAGCTGCCGGAATTGGCAGTTTGGTTGTAGGCGATGAAAACTACGGAGAAGGTAGTTCCCGCGAGCACGCAGCGATGGAACCAAGACATTTGGGAGTTCGCGCAGTATTGGTTAAATCCTTTGCTCGAATTCACGAAACCAACTTGAAAAAACAAGGTATGTTGGCATTAACTTTTGCCGATAAATCCGATTATGAAAAAATTCAAGAAAACGACAGCTTCGATATCCTTGGGCTAACCGATTTCGCACCGGGTAAATCGCTAACATTGGTATTAAATCACGCCGATGGAAGTTCTGAATCGATAGTTGTAAACCACAGCTATAACGAACAACAAATTGAGTGGTTCAAAGCCGGTGGCGCATTGAATATCATTCGTAAAAGTGTAGCTTAAATCGAATATTTACCTTCCTCACAAGAAGTTAGCAATTCGAATTTTCCTACATTCAATCTCAACCCATTTGCCGGGTTGAAAAATAACAAAAAGGGCAGTTTACTTAACGTAACTGCCCTTTTTTATTTCTGTAAAATTCGAGTTGTTTATAGGCTTGCGTTTAATCTGACTTTGTCAACGCTTGACCTTATTAGCATCAACTTATTAGCTTATCCTTATTAGTAAAATGTAGCCTGATATACGAAATCGAACAATAAAACTACTTGATTTATCTGTTGCCAGTTCCAAACATAGAAACTGCCTCTTTCACATACGTCTTCACACAATCAAAAACAGGGAAACTATCTCCTTTTTTAACACCATGACCGGTTCGAACAACCACCATATTATATTGAGGTAACAAACAGATATATTGCCCATTTAATCCTTGATAATAACTAAATTTTATTCCATCTACCTCGCCCAACCAAAACGAATGCCCGTAGTTAGGGGATTTATATGGCTGTTGCGCTAGCGATAAAAATGCCGAATCAATTATACCTTTTCCGTGATGTAAAACCATTAAGCCCAATCGACCAAAATCGCGAGCGGTTGCATCGAAACAACAATAATTCAATTCTTTACCTTCGGCACGATCCAATTGCCATTTTGCGTCCGATTCCATGCCCAATGGTTTCCACAACCATTCCTCTGTTAATGCACTAATTGTTTTACCCGTAGCTTTCGCCAAAACCAAACCCAACAATTGGGTTGCACCGCTTTGGTATTGATAATGCGTTCCAGGCTCGCGGATCACGGGAACCGTTTTCATCGTTTTTTCTGCATCCGAACCGTAATAAATTTTTGCTGTTATACCAAAAGGTGAAACATAACTTTCATCCCATTCCAATCCCGCCGTCATAGTAACTAAATGCCTTAAAGTTAACTGATCGGCCCACTTCTCCCAACTGGGATTGGTCTGAATACTGGGGTTGCCGGACTTATCCAGCTCCCCTACCCAATCTAAATAATTGCGAACCGGTTCATCCCAAGACGGTATGATTTTTTCTTGAATTGCCTTTTGCGTAAGTAAACAAGTTATCGTTTTGGCCATCGAGAAAGAATTGGTAAGTTGTGACTCTGGCTTATCGGAACTACTGGCTAAAGCACCCATATATCGTTCACAAACTAAGGTATCATTTCTAAAAACTAAGTAGGCTCCAGATTTAGTCTCTTTTAACATGGATTCTAAAGTAGGAGTTAACGGAATTGTTAATCGATTTTCTGATAATGCTAAATTCCATACTTTGCTTGAATCAGTGCGCACTTCTCGCGTATCAAACTTCATCCAATCCAAATAATTGGCGGATTTTTCTCCAATTAAATAGGTTAAACGAACCCCTTTAATCAAGTAACTGTAAGGAGATACTGCCACCAAACCGATAAGTAAAGCGAATATTCCCAATACTGCTAAAATGCGTTGTAACCACTTCATATTGAATCAAAGATAATTGGCAATTATTCATAAAAACAATAAGTGTTTTGCATTTTTTGCGAGGGGTATCGATTTACTTCTTAGTATATTTGTAAAATACCATGTTGAAAATAGCCAAGACCTTCGCCGCGATTAGCCTTCCTGTCTTATTTTTCTCCTTTTTAATGCATATGGTGGAATTCAAGCCTACCCAAATTGCAGGGGAAAAATTACAACATCCGGGGTATTTTGAACAGTGGTTTAATGAGAAGAAGAATCAGCAAGGAGAAATACCTACATGGGCTAGACAGCGTTGGTTTGAATGGGATCAAAAGAAAAAAAATGTTACATTAAGAAGCAGCAATAATCCAATTGATACGGTAATTGAATTGGGCCCATTGGCGGTTGGTGGCAGAACTCGGGCATTGTGGGTAGATCCACGAAATGAAAAAGTAATTTTAGCCGGAGCTATTTCAGGAGGTATGTGGAGAAGCGAAAATGGTGGTACTGCATGGAAACCCGTTAATGAACACGAGGTTTCGTTGATGCCAAGTTGCATAACGCACAACCCCTACAATCCCAACGAAGTTTATTACGGTACCGGTGAATCTCGTGCCAACAGTGCTGATGTAGATGGAAATGGTGTTTTTTACTCATCCGATGGAGGAAAATCATTCCGTCAACTCAATAGCACCGTTAACAAAGCCGGATTTAATGCAATCTGGGATATTAAACATTCTAGAACCGATTCCAATACCATTTTTGTAGGAACACATGCCAATGGATTATTCCGAACTCAAGACCATGGAAATACTTGGAAGCCTGTCTTTGTTGGGGGAAATAAACAAGTAAATAATATCCTCTGCTTCCCTAACGGTAGAGTTATGTTTAGCATGCAAAGCAATCAAGTTTATGCATCTGATAAGAATGGTGATTCCGGGACATTTACAGCAATGAAATTCCCGAATATGCCAGGAAGCGGGGCTTACAGAAGAATTCAAATGGGTTATTGCGAAAAATTCCCCAATGTTATTTATGCGATTTTTGAAGGATTCGACTTTAATGGAACTCCCGTTAGATTTTATAAAAGTAGTGATTATGGTAAAACGTGGATAGAACGAATTGCCCCAACTGACAT
>JBJOFM010000259.1:0-2608 GCA_046048755.1 Bacteroidota bacterium
GAGGAAAATTTGGTAGTGTTGGAAAATGGGGATTCTGTTGCGTACGATTTTTTGGTGGTGGCCCCAGGAATTCAATTGGATTGGGATGCGGTGAAAGGGTTACGGGAAAACCTCGGAAAAAATGGGGTTTGCAGTAACTACGAATATGGAGTGGCTCCTTATACTTGGGAATTGTTAAGCACGGTTAAAAGTGGGAATATCTTGTTCACCAATCCACATACTCCAGTAAAATGTGGTGGTGCGCCGCATAAGATTGTATACTTAGCGGCCGATTATTGTAGGAAGCAAGGGTTGTCTGAGCAGGTACATTTATCGTATTGGAGTGGTGGATCCCGATTATTTGGAATACCAAAATACGAAAAAACGTTATTGGAGGTAGTGAAACGAGGCAATATCGAAACGCATTTTGGGGTTAAGTTGGTGGAAATTGATGGGGAGAACAAGCGCGCAAAATTTGTAGGAATTGGAAAGGATAATTTGGAGGTAGAGTATTGGACGGATTACGCGATGATTCATGTGACGCCGCCTCAGAGCGCTCCCGATTTTATCAAGGCAAGTCCCTTAGCGAATGCGGCGGGATGGGTAGATGTGGATCAATATACATTGCAGCACGTGAAATACTCAAATGTATTTTCTTTGGGGGATGCAGCGGGGTTACCTACTGCGAAAACGGGAGCGGCTATTCGAAAGCAAGTTCCTGTATTGGTTGAAAATTTATTGAGAGTGTTGCACAAAGATGGACCTTCAGCAAGGTATAACGGGTATTCTTCTTGTCCTTTGGTAACAGGGTATGGCAAACTGGTTATGGCCGAATTTGATTACAACAATCAACCCACAGAAACCTTTCCGTTTGATCAATCCAAGGAACGCAGGAGCATGTATATCCTAAAGCGATATATTTTACCCTGGTTATATTGGAATCAGATTTTACCGGGAAGAATTTAGATTACAATAATATTCCTATGGAAAGGGTAGTAGTGGATGTAGGTTGAGGTGCTGCTGTAGACAAATTTGAGCTAATGGGATTTTCCCATCTACCACGAACATACAGTTTACGGAAAATCCAGTCTATTTGTAACCCCAATTTCATCCATTGTGCGCCCGTAGTATTAATTTTTTGCTTGTACTGCTGGTCTTGATCAATCCAATCATACTGAGCAAATACTTGCGGAATTAGGGTTTGGGTTGAATTACTGTGATTATAAAAGACAGCAATCGAATTGCTATTTCGAGTACCTATTTTGTAGTTTAATTCGTTGGTTGTGGAAACATTAATTATACTGCCCAATTGAATGCCGAGGTTACGATATCGTAAAAATGAGTTAATGGCCATTTCGCCCTGCCAAGAACCATTTCCTGGTTGTAAATGCATGGGTAACATTTCTTTTTCTGCGCCTCTGAGTTGATATTTTCCGGTGGGCAACCGCATGCCTCCTTGCAGCATAATTAACTTCTTAATGGGGTTGTCTAAATTGTAGTTTCTATTGTCATAAAGGGTATATATACCTCTTAAATTCAAATCACCCAAGCCTTGAGTTTGAAAATTTGGGTTGTTTAAGTACACATTGTCTCTAACTACTGTTTTGTAAGACAAGTTTGCAATCCATTGAAGCCTTGGCATAGAATCTGATTTCCATGCATAGTGCAATTGCTGGGTACTTATTTGATCGAGGGAATTTTTGGAGGGATTTGTGGCTGGATGTATAAAGTTATTGTGTTGGCTTTCTAATAATAAATATTGCCTAGATAGAGTATTTATTTGCCCCAAACTGTTAAAGCCAGAACTAATTCCGCAAATATCGCAGGCATTGGTATTTGAAATTAAAATTAGATTTATAATCCAAATTTTCCAGTATTTAATCATCATTATCGAGGTTCAGATATTTTTAAGTCGGATATTAGTTGATAATCATTTAAGGTTTTAAGAAAAGCCAATAAAGCTTCTTTTTCTTCAGGCGAAATGGGTTTAAGGGATGGAGATTCAGGAATTGTACTATAATGATTTAGTACTTCGTTTAAGGATTGAAGTTGGCCATTATGCATGTATGGGTAGGTGAATTCTAAATTACGTAGCGTTGGTACTTTAAATTTATAAAGATCTTGAGGGAGTTCTGTAATTCTCATCCTTCCGCGATCATTCCCGGAAGTGGTAAATCCGTTTTTTTCAAATCCGTGGTTGGTAAATAAAGGTTCCGAATGGCAAGAGTTGCATTTGGATTTAAAAATTTCGTATCCCTTGGATTCTAGCGATGTAAAATGTTCTTTTCCAGTAACCATGCGATCGTATTTTGAATTACTCGAAATTATGGAAAGCATAAATTGGGATAACGCCCACAAAACTTTTTTCTCGGTTATGATATCTGAACCAAATGCATTCTTAAAAAGTGGTTTATACTTGGTGGATTGGTCAGTAATACGCGTAATCCAAGATTCTATAGCTAGTCCCATTTCAGTGCTGTCTGTGATTGGGGCTAAAGGCAATATATCCAAGTGATTTACTCCTCCATCCCACATAAATCTATTCCCCCAGGCTACGTTAAAAATGGCAGGAGAATTTCGTTTGCCCAATCGATTAAAAATTCCAAAACTCTGGGCGAGGTTATGGTCG
>JBJOFM010000260.1:0-4996 GCA_046048755.1 Bacteroidota bacterium
GAAGATGGACAAAATTGAAGTGCTTAAGGATGAAAAGCGTGAATTTGATATCAAATTTAACATTCGAATAACCCCGGGTAAAACGGTGGTGGAAATAAAGGACGTGAAGAAGGCATATGGCGATAATGTGATTTTTTCAGGAACCGAGGCTCAGTTATTGCGAGGGGATAAAGTAGCTCTGGTTGGGGCAAATGGTAAGGGTAAATCTACCTTATTGCGATTAATTTATGGTGGTGAGCCATTTGATGGGGATATTCAGTTGGGTTGGAACGTTGAGCCAGCATTTTTTGCTCAGCACCAATTGGAAGCACTGGATTTAAAAAACGATTTGTTAAACGAAATTGGCAGAGTTAGTGGGGAATATACCGAAAGAGAATTGCGTACGGTTTTGGGTTGTTTTCTGTTTACTGGGGAAGAAGTATTTAAAAAAGTTAAGGTATTGAGTGGCGGTGAAAAATCCCGATTGGCCTTGGCCAAAACGTTGATTACTCAATCTAATTTTCTATTATTGGATGAGCCTACCAACCACTTAGATATGTTTAGTACCTCCGTTTTGGCAGAGTCATTGATTGATTATGCAGGTACGGTTTTGTTTGTTTCTCACGATAGAACATTTATATCCAGGGTTGCGAATAAAATTTGGTGGATTGAAAATGGACAAATTCGCGAATATCAAGGTACTTACGATGAATACCAAGAATGGGTTCAGAAGCGAATAGTTGTTGAACCAGTTGCGTCAAAAAGCGGTGGTAGCGTGATAAGCGAGAATAAATCTTCAAATGTTGGTGCTGCAGCTAACGTTGGTAATAAAGCGGGTATTTCCAAAAACCAGATTAAAAAATTGGAAGATGAATTGGCTGCAATGGAAGATAGAATAAATGGATTGAAGTCGGAAAAAGCGAAGGTAGAAGCTGAACTTCATTTGCCTGAAATCGCTGCTGATTTTGAAAAAGTTGCCGCGCTGACAGCTGTTTATGACGGCCTTGAAAAACAGGTTTTGGATTTTCAGCAGAAACACGATTTATTGTTTGAAGAATGGCTGATGCTACAGGAAGGATAATTGGCTTGTTTTTTGATCGGTACATGCGTAAGTTTGAGATATGAGGTCTACGTTTTCTGTTTATTTCGTTTTTGTAGGGTTGTTTTTATTAGCGACGCCTTTGAAATCGGCAGTTGATAGCACTCTGAGATTTGATAATGCGATATACGAGGAACAGGTAAAAACGGTACGATTTGTTCAATCGGAGAGTGGTTTTAACTTTCCTATTTACAATTTAGAAGCCAAACGGCCATTACTGCTAGAATTTGATCAGCTGAAGACGGAACGGGATTTCTATCAATATACATTAATTCACTGTGATGCAAATTGGCAGCCCACCTCGGGAATGGTTAGAACACAAATTCTTGAAGGACAAGGGTTTGACAACATTGATGACGTAGGATTTTCCAGTGGAACGTTAATGAATTATTCGCATTACCGTGTTCAATTACCCAGCGAAAATACCATGCCTAAAATCAGTGGTAATTTTTTATTGGTGGTATATAGGAATTTCGATGAGCGGGATATCGTGTTATCGCGTAGAATGATGGTTGTAAATGTAGCTGGAGGTGTTAACATGGAGTTGTTGCAATCTAGGCAGGTTGATCTTCGTGCTACCCATCAACAAGTAAATTTCACTTTCAATGTGAAAGCGGATTTTTTTATGCCAAATCCGATGCAGGATATTAAAACCGTTGTATTGCGAAATGGTGAATGGATGAGTGCAAATTATGGAATGAAACCTACGGTGGTATTGGGCGGCACATTTCAATTCAATCAACAGTTGGGGAATCAGTTTGAAGGTACCAACCAGTTTAGATATTTTGATTTAAGAAGCTTACGAATGTCTCAGGCGGGCATCAAGCAGCGGTTAAATATTTCAAATCAGAAGCACGTATGGCTTGTTCCGGATCAATCACGGAAATATGAGAAGTACTTTAACTGGGCCGATATCAATGGTAGGGTTTTATACGATAGTAAAGATGTTCCAATGCCTGCAGGTGTTCCGTTAGAAAGCGATTATTGTTTTGTGCATTTCAGTGTCCGAAGCGAAAAGGAATTAGACAAGCCTGTTTACATATATGGCGAAATAAGCGACTGGAGAGTTCAGGAGAACTACCGGATGTATTACAGTCCCGAATCCGGGGTTTACGAGGCGGTGGTGCCATTGAAGCAGGGGTATTATAACTATATGTATGGGGTTTTTGATGCGGAAACTGGGAAACTGAACTTCTCTGAATTTGAAGGCAATCATGCAGCCACGGAGAACAATTATATGGTATTGGTTTACTATAGAAATCAGACGTTTGGGTACGATGAACTCATCGGATATGGTCTAAAAAATACGAATACTGGATTAAAGTAGGCGATTTAATTATTTTCCATTTATTTCTTCCATTTTTCTTGGAGAAAAGAAGGAGTCCCATTCGGCTTTTGTATTGATTTGATATAGATACGTATTTCGATAGGTGTGCGCTCTACCGAGTTTTTGAAGTGATTTGGGTAAGTTGTTTTCGGGTAAACCGGTACTATCAATAACGGTTAGAAAGGGAAGTTGATGCGGTTTAGCTTTATGAAAAACTAGGTATTTGTGGTCTGAAGGTTGAAACGTCCAATGTTCTGGGTAAAACGCTAATCCAAATTCAATGTCGGTTCTATTGACGGCATAGTAATCCACTATCGGTTCTCCGAATATCACTGTTTTTTGGATTTTCTGAGAATTTGAATCGGCCACATGCTTATCTAAAAATTGAAATGCTTTTGCTGGGTTTCTATCATTTCGTTGGAAGATGGCAATTGAGTGTCGGATTATAAAGCTGGCAAATATTAAAACTAAGTAGCTTATTAACCCCAATTTCGAAAGGTTAATTAGGCGAATTCGAGATTTTATATGGGTAAATGGAACGATTTTATTAATTTCAGAAGGGTTAAACCAAAAAGAGAGTAAAATAATTACGAATAACCAGTGGGTACCAAAGTATCGGATATGGGGAGATAGCAACAGAGCATGGGATGATACAAGAATTAAAAAACTCAGTGTAATAATCGATTTGGTGTCTGAGAATTTTACTTTTTTACTGTCAATTATTAATTTGAGCAGTACCCCGATAAAAATAAAGGGTGTTAATGGTTGTTCAAAGTAATACGGCCAGAATTTCCCCCAAAAGTATTGAAATACCTGCCAGTAGGTATTTTCGCTGGAAGCATGTTTACTACTTTGAAAAAGTAATTGATGAATTATGGTTTTAGGAGGGATATTTAGCCATAAATAAGTAATAATGGTTGGAAGGAGGAAGAGGAAGATTTGTAATGACTTAAATTTAATGGAAGCATTGTTTTGAGGAAGTATTATCGCCACAACTATCCAGAATAGTACTAACGGCCAAACATAGATATGAGCGATTAATAAAAACCCTGAAATCAGGCTTAGCAGAATTCTATTTCTACTTTTTTCGATATTAAGAATTGTATAAATGCCGCAAATTATCAAAAACCAAATCCAGGGTTCAATCCGCATGGATTTGCCAATCTCAAAAACGGATTTATCAAGAATGAAGAGTGTAGTAAGTGAGAATATCCAAAGGGTTGATTTCCCAATAGCATGTTGTTGAAGTACTCGATAAAGTATGATAAGCGTGAGAATGTTGGCAATAAGGAATGGGAGTCGAGTGAAAAATAGTGTTTTAGGTAGAACTTGAAGAAAAACCAAGTGTATATTGGTGATCAGTGGAGGGTAACTGGCAAATTGTTCATCGGCTCCAGGATTGGGCCAAATTTTGGAATAGAATTGATGGTATTTAAAATAATTAAAGACCGGATCTAAGTGTTGAATTTCGTCTGTCCATGCAATGGGTAGTCGATCTAAATTAACTAGCCCTAAAAAAGCGTAGCCCGTAAGTAAGCAAACAAAAAGAAAGTGTTTTTTGATGAAAGCAAGAAGGGAATTTTTCATTTACCATGCAAATTTGTGGCGCGGATATTCCCTACATATTATTCGTTTCAGTTAGGGTGCTGAAATTTATTCGAAACGAATTAGCACTTGGTTTTTGTCTACGGCTTGACCGGATTGTACCTCAATAGCTGCAATAATTCCTGCTGTGGGTGATTTGATGGCATTTTCCATTTTCATAGCCTCTAAGGTTAATACTTTTTGGTTTACCTCCACGGTGTCTCCTACGTTAACAGCAATGCTTAAGACTAAACCGGGCATGGGTGCTTTTATCTCTGAAATTTTAGGAGTAAGTGCATTTTCCAATCCCATAGATTTGAGCAAATCGTCTAGGGGTTCGGTGATTTTTGCGACGTATTTCTGGTTGTTGTATAGGAGCGTAACGGTTTTAGTAGATTTATCAACCGCTAAACAATGTAGTTGTATAGTTTTGTTGGGTGTTTGAACGAGTAAAATATTTTTACTGGTTGGTAAAAGGTTAATTTCTGCGTTATGGGGTATGGTCCATTGACCATCCATTTTTTCTAATTGTATTTGGTGATCTTGCAGGGTGACTTTCATGATCAGAGGATATTATACGGTTCTATCTATTACAAAATTTACCAAATTTTGTAGTGTTTGTTTATTGTCTTTGGTGGCTGGAATTGTTTCTAAAATTTCAAATGCTCGATCTCTACATTCGTTCATTTTGTCTTTTGCATAACGCATTCCACCGTGGTAGGTGATAAAATCAACTACTTGACTGATTTTTTCCTTATCGCTTAATTTATTGGATCGGATTACCTTTTTAATGGAAGAAACTTCTTTTTTATCTGCTTTTGAGAAAGCATAGATAATTGGCAGGGTTAATTTATGTTCTTTGATGTCTAGTCCGGCGGGTTTGCCTGATTTATTATCTCCAAAATCAAAGAGGTCGTCCCGGATTTGAAAGGCTATTCCAATTTGTTCCCCAAAGAGTTTCATTTTTTTGAGGATTTCTGGGTCTTTGGTGGTGGAAGCAGCACCAA
>JBJOFM010000261.1:0-3558 GCA_046048755.1 Bacteroidota bacterium
GAAGGCGACATCCAGAAAATTCTTTCATAAAAATAAGATTTTCTTACTTTTTTATTTTGCCATTCAGAATATCTGTATTTGATTTGTTGTAACAAAACGACAAACAACCCCGTCATGGAACAAATCCTTAACCTCAAATCACTCGGCGGCATCGATGATCTGCGCCGCTTTTTCGGAGACATCCACGCACAAAAGCAAGGCAAATACTACCACCTCATCGGCGATCAAAACCTCAACCACACCGAATTTGCGCGCTTCACCAAACGCCCCCGATTCTCCAGCATGGGCAACGTGATCTATGCCGGCCTCAACCGGATCTGTCGACTTACCCAAAAAATGCCCAGCGATTTCGCCGTGCGATTGTTGAACACCAACCCCCACTCCGGTGTAGTAAACCTCGAAATCATCCAAGGCAGGGGCGCCGTTTTAACGCCCAACACCCTCGTCCCCGCCATCTGGATCCAATACAACCTCAAATCGCCCAAATTCGTAAAATTCTCGTTGCTCATGTACCGCCTTCAGTGCGCCAACGGTCAGATGGTTCTGTTCGATGGCTTCATCAACGAAAAATTGCCTTCAGACGACATCAACCACATCCACCATCAGTGGTCGCCCTGTTTCTACAACTCCCTGTTTTACGCCTACGACGATGCCCTAGCTGTGATGAAAGATCAGCAGATGGATCGCGACAAGATGGCTCAGACATTAATGTCGGTGTTTCACATTGGCAAGCGCGAAACGATGAGCGACATGCGCAATTTTGGTTCACAACAGGAGCACTATGCGTTGGAAATGGACCGAATTCTATCGTTTCATTTGGAGCGATACGGTGAAACGGCTTACGCGTTGATTCAAGCAGCGACCTATTTTGCTTCGCACGTTGAACCCCAGATTATGCGGGATTTGAACGACATACAGCGATTGGATCATTTGAGTAAATACCGGGAGCGACGCATGACACAGGTGGGCAGATTGATGGCACGCATGGAACGCAATTCCCGCAAATTTCAAGCCCGCAAGCAATTGCGCAACCGCGAATGGGAAGAGTTGTTCAATTTAACACCCAGTGTAACCCAATGGTAACTGATCCCGGTATGAAACCCACTATGGATTTAAATACGCAGTGCATGATGGTGGCCGAGGCGATGAACGCGATGGCGCCTGGTATCAATCGGGTGTTGTTCATCCGCGAGATCATGCCCGAAGACGAGCTGCTCAACGACGAACTGGAATTCAAAACCCCGGAGGCCTTGAAGATGTATCTAACGCTTCGCAACGACATGGAATTCTACCGCAACAAGCGCGATGTGCTGGTGAAAGAGCAAAACTTCCACTTGGCGGCTGATTACTTGGTCAAGTACAAGCAGAAAAAGACGATTCTTCACCGGGCGATGCAAACGCTCTCATTCAAAAGCGGCAAAACCTATGCCTGCACCAAACTCGGCGCGATCGTGTATTTTAACCCAAGGATTCAGGGGTGATGGGCAGATTTCAGACCAAAAAAGCCAAATGCAGCGCCAAAAACATACCGAACTTGGATATTTACCAAGACAATTGCGAAACATTTATGGCTAATGAGCAAGAAAGTAAGCACTGCAGCCCTTCCCTATGTTAGTTTGCCCACTTGCTGCAACGGCACAAAATTGCAGCAGACACAAAACCAAGGATTTCTTCGTCTTTAGCAACTTATCATTTGTTTGCTGTATCAAAGCCATCACCCATAATTGAGTTGGTATTTACGCTATACCTGGTAATATCCTCAGCGTTAATCATAAGAGTGTTAAATCCCAATTCTTGTATCTCTAATAAAAGTGCATCTTCCAAATCATTGTAAAATTGCGAGCCTTGCCTTGCAGAATTACTCATTTCGGATCGCACAACAATTAGTGTTAAATTCAGAAAACAATATTCATGGCATTTAAACTCTCTTATCATCTCCTTAAACGAACCTCTTAGATAAGGAAATAGATTTGGCTCATAACCATTGCTTGAACCTGACTCTTTGTTCGGAACAAAACAAATTCGAGAATTCAAATCACTAAAAACAGCGTTGGGTTCAAAATGTAAATCTATTTGGCCTAGCCGATTTGCTATGATAAAACTGTAATGCATAATTTCAAATATAGGGCTATGGAAATACTTAAACATCAATCCCAAAACCACCAGATCCGGGACCGACAAGTTTCTTGCTATTATACCAATCTAGTTCTTTCGCACTCATAGCGAAATCCTCGACCTCTACCCCATCCATATCAAACAATTTCCAATTCGAATACTGAATACAGAAGTCCTCGCCCATTGATTTAAACGCTCCAGTGCCAACAAACAACTTGTTATCAGACATTTGGAACCCCTTGAACATAAAGTTCATACGACTTGGCATAAAAAGATCTCCGAACGTCGTTTGAATAATTGTAGCAGGATAACTTTGGGCAAACCGCTCCTTTACATCGGCTTTATATTCTTGGGCTGCGGCCTTTTGCTGATCAGTGATTTGCATAGGGTATTTTTATTTGGCTCCGGAATGTATGAAAATCAAAAATAAACACATCACATTATAACGGCAGTGTTGTAAGTAAACTAAAATCACTGGGACCAATAATCACGTTTGGTATCAAGTTTTCGATATGTATCATGCAATAATTTTAAATTGGTTTCTAATTTTTCTACTTTATCAAAATTAACTAACCAATCTTTTTCTTTGTCTTGTTGGATGTTATTGAAAATTAAACCAATTAATCGATGTATTGAAATCTTGCCATAATTTTCCATTGCCATCTTATCCTCTGTATTAATTACTTTATCAAAAATTTCCTTCACACTCCTTCCAATTGCCGTGACATTGCCTTTTCCATCAATAATATTAAAGAATTTCAAATTGAGACGGCAATCTTTTATGGAACTACGGTATCGCGCTTTTCCTTTATCCAATATAACCTCAGCTTGATTAAAAAACCCCCGCTCAGTTAAAATAATGCGTTCAAGCTCATAGAAAGTACTGAATTGCTTTATTAAAAAATAAAAATAAATTTTATCCTCCCCAGTAGGTTGAATGGCATTCATACCGGAATCTTCAACAAATGCAAAAGGGACATTGTAGTCTATTAAGGGTATATCTATTTTGACTCCTGCAATAGAATTGGCAATTTTACTAATCTCCTTGAAGCATTCGTTCTTAATTTCGTTTTCAAGTTGAGCTTTTCTATCGTCATTTTTTCTTTTAATTGAATTTACACCTGGAAAGAAGGAGTTTAGGCCAAAACTCTCAAGATGCGCATTTTTCAATTCTGTATCTAATTTTTCATTCTTGACATTTAGTTCAAGTATTTTTGCTTGGAGCTTTTTTATATTTTCCATTTTTCAACGTGTAATTAAATTGGTTAGTGGCTCTATATCTCCTTATCCTATTTCAATGCTGACCGGGATAAAATTCACTCATGCCAAGTTACTATTTTGTGTTGTATTTTTCGTCTTTAACTTTTAAAAATCCAAAATGCGCTAGACTCCCCGATTGTAATAATTACGAATTAAAGCGGCGAATTGCGCTCAACTTCAGCG
>JBJOFM010000262.1:0-11972 GCA_046048755.1 Bacteroidota bacterium
AAAAATATAACCTCGGTGGATCAACCACTACGTCCAATGATTCCCAACTTTTATTAGACCACTATTCAAGAAATGCAGGTGTTACTTACCGTAACTCCCAAGACTCTTTGAATCTATTTCAAAGCAATCCGTCAACCTACAATTATTATACTTACCGCAACGAAATCGACAACTACAGACAGCTCCATCATCATTTTAACTTTGTTAGAAGATTCAATCAATCAACTTCCCTAACCGGCACCGCTTACCATACATTTGGAACGGGATACTTCGAACAATTTAGATATAACGATGCTTTTTCTAAATATAATCTTTCACCCATTCGTACAGCCGGGGACTCCAATATTACTCTCCTAATCTCTCAATCGGATCTGGTTCGTCAACGTTGGTTACGAAACAATCTGATCGGATTAAATCTCTATTTTATCCATAAAAAACAAAACTATTCCTATGTTATTGGTTCTGGTATAAATCAATATCTGGGCGACCATTTTGGCAGAGTGACTCAAATTTTAGCCCTATCTCAATCAACCTTAGATAAGCCGCACCAATACTACAATTCCATCGGTCAGAAATTCGATGCTAACATATTCTCTAAATTTAATTATAGGCTAACACAAAGCACAAACCTAACATTGGATGCTCAAATTAGAAAAGTTAATCATATAGGTAAAGGCACAGATAACGACCTAAGAACCATTGATTTCTCCGGTGATTTTCTATTTTTCAATCCCAAAATTTTCCTAGAACAAAAATTCCTTAACCACAATACCATAACGGCGGCATGGATGCGCACAAATAAAGAACCATCGCGGTCTGATTTTACGGATCATCCCAATGCCGATATTCCGCTACCAGAACAACTTACTAATTCGGAAATAACCTACAGACACACGGGTAAAATACTGCTAGAAATTACTGCATATAACATGCAATATAAAAATCAATTGGTACTAACTGGAGCAGTGAATGACGTTGGTTCGCCGTTGCGTAAAAATGTTGAAAATAGCTATCGCAGGGGAATTGAATTAGATGCTCGTTACGCCATAAATAGAAATAGATGGCATTATCCTATGGGTACCTTTGTACTTCTTGGAAACATTGCCATAAGCAGAAATGAAATCATCAACGCGCCCGTATCTTGGCTAGACTACGCAACCTACACCACTTGGGACACGGTATTAAGCAGTGTTCCCATATCCTATTCTCCCAACACCGTTGGAAGTATCGGCTTTAATTGGACATCCCCATCCAATAACACGGATATCATTTGGCGAACAAAATACGTTTCCCAGCAATTCTTAGATAACACCGGTTCATCCAGCAGAAGCCTCCCTGCCTATTCGTTTTCCGAGTTAACCCTTTCCAAAACCTATGTATTTGAAAAAAACCCAGTTAACAATAAAAAGAGCTTATTTAAAAACCATTCCGAATTAAAAATTAATCTTCAATTCAATAACATCTTAAATAGGCGTTACGCAAGTAACGGTTACACCTTCGGATACCTATATGGCAGCAGAGATATCATTCAAGAGGTATTTGTATTTCCTCAAGCACCTACAAACATTCTACTGAATCTTCAGTATAAAATGTATTAGGCATGGGTGAGTAATATTTACTCTACTAGCCTCTCCCCCAAACATGGCGGGGTTATAAAGTTTAAAAACTAATTACTCTCGGATTACTTGAATAAAACCGCGGTATTCTAATTCTGTAACACGGTTTTTCAAATAATAAAAATACACACCTGGTAGGAGCTGTTTACCCGCAGCGGTTTCCGCTTTCCAGTCATTTAAATAATTAGAAGTCCGATAAACCAAAGTTCCAGGTCTGTCGTAAATTTCAATATCAAACTGCTCTAAATTAGGTACCTCTATTAAATCCCAAACGTCATTTTCACCGTCACCGTTGGGAGTAATTACATTAGGAATTCGAACCAATGGGGGGTCAGTGACTGTCACAAATACTGTATCACGCCATAAACAACCGGCTGAATCCAAGGCCGTTACGGTATATTGCTGTGATTTTACGGGTCGAACAAAATAAAATCGATTGGAATCTGCACTTACCGCTGCCACAGCAGGCAACCATTTCCACTTCATACCATCATTCATCCACAGTTTAGCCTTACCTCCACGATAAATAGTAGTATCGCTGCGAGCAGACAAAATATCCCCCTCATGCTTAACTGACACACGAATAGAATCCTTGCAACCCAACACATCTGTAGTTATCAGCGTGTAGCGACCAATACCTAAATTACTTACTGCTGTGTCCGTTGTTCTCAAAACATCATTCCAACGATACGTATAGGGGGGTCTTCCTTCCAATACACTTACTCGAATAAATCCATTGGTTTCGTAGTAGCATAAAAAAGTGTCAGAAGCAACCACTTTGTGCTTTATTTTCTTGCCCGAGACCACAATAGTATCCAATTTTAAAACATCCACTGAACAGCCATCTTTCAGTTCAAATTTTAACGGGGTATCAACTGCAGGTGCTACTTTAAAAACAGTAATACCCGGTGAAATTCCGTTTATTGACCAAGTCCTAGTACTAGGCTTACCTCCCGAAAACGAAATGCTAATTTGCGTTGAATCCCCAAAACACAAGGTATCTCTATCCAATACCATATCACCCAATAATTCAGGGTGTCTATAGATAGAAAACTCCGTTGTGTCATTTGGAATACTACATCCATCTTCAACCCAAACTTGATAATTTGTTGTACCTGTATCTGGATTCAAAACTACATTGGATCCCAAAATAAATGGATCGGACCAAAATACCTTTCTTGAAGCATCCACACCTCCTGTATCTCGTAAATTTACCGTATACGTTTGTCCAAAACACAAGATAGTATCCAAAACATTGCTTAAATACAATTTCGGTAAAACCGTCACTTTAACTGAATCCTCACCCTCCAACGAACACCCTTCACCACCCCAAACATAATAGGTAGTTGTTACCGTGGGCTTAACCGTAATCCCAGCGGTAAACTCACCGGTACTCCAACGCGTATAAAAACCAGGCCCGCCATGTAGTCTATCGCCACCAACTACATTCCCTATAATGGTAACTGAAGTCCCAAAACAGATGGTAGTGTCGTTCGATTTTTCTATACCAATGGCCTCGTAAGTCATCACTTTCTGCTGATCCACCGCGCTGTTTAGGCAGTAATCAGTAACCCCAACCACCACCACAAAGGTATCAGCCGATGGAAACGGAATTAGCAAATTATCAACTCCAACAACACCATCCCATTTGTAGCCATAGGGTTGAGCAACACCTCCCGTTACCTTAGTACCTAAATTCACATCCTTACCTACACAAACTTGGGTATCAACTGCCGTAATTTCAACTGTTAACTTGGGGTAAACACCTTGAAAATCCAAAGCAAAACCTGCTGCACTTCCTGCTCCATTTGAATATTGTTTTATTATTAATCGATTTCCAGGAATTGTTATCTTTAACCCTAATAATGGCAAAATGGATCCAGTAAAACTTCCAATTTTATTCGATTGAAGATCGTTATTTACAAACAACACCAAAGAATCACTCAAATCAAGAAAATCAAACTGAGTAAATTGTAAGCGGATACTATCTCCTCCTGGAAAGCGAACAATGTATTGAGAACTGCTACCGTTGGAATAATCCGCAGTGCTACCACCATCGTCGTAAATTGTTCCCTGACAGCCAATTATACTATCTTTTCCAGTGAGTGGAACTTTAAATTGTCCCAACAATCTTCCACCAAATATCGTATTGAACAATAGGATTAAAAACAGTATTTTCTTCATGAGATTCGGGGGTATAGTTATTGTGTTCTAACTATCTCCTTTACAATATTAAAACTTTTTCCGCCATAAACCCATCATAGAGTCTGAGGTTGGCATGGTCAGCGCTTCATTTAACCAGTTGTTTTTTACCGGTTTAAAGAATGGAATCTTAGCACGCTTGTTACCATTTTCACCTCCAACCCAAACCGATTCCCACGAAGACTCTCCTTCTGTTGGAACCCGTTTTTTATACCTATCTCCTAAGCTCGCTGCCAATTGTGCCGAAATAAATCCTCGTATATGAGAATCTACATGTTCTGTTGGGAAAAATTGGTCAGTGTAATGCGCGCTAGACGGAAAATTTCCATAATTCTTTACATACAATTGGGGAATATCTACCAAGGTTAATCCACCTATACCCATAGCACAATCGCCATTCTTTTTTTCAATTTCTCGCTGCCAAACCCCTATTCTATCTCGTAAAAAAGCCAAATTATAATCGATATACTGAGTGAGCTGTTGGCCAAATAGAGAATCAGCATGCGCCCGATTGGGGATCAACAACAACAAAACCAAATTCACATTTCTATCCCTGCAAGACTCCACCATGGCTTTTAAATCCTTTAATCGAGGATTTTCATCGTTCATTACCCAAGCAAACTCTTTGACATACGCATCGGCCATGTTCCGAATCTCTTGTGGTAATTCATAATTCTGCTCGCTCAACGCTCCAAACCATTGCTTAGTAGTAGCATAAGAATTCCTAAAGGAACGAACCCCAACCTCCCCAGATAATTTGTCTTGTGCTTTATTTAAATCATGTGTTCTCCACCATCGAAATTTCTCCCGCTCCATTTCCAAAGAATTTCGATTATCATAATGATGCAAACTCACATAAACTCTGTTCAACAATGGTAGTCGATGGCTGTAAAATACGGCTTCTTGTTGATTACTCGCTTCGTTGGGATTAAAAGTAGCGGCCGGACCGAAACTACGCATATTCACCGTTACAACCAACGTAGGCATCTTCCCATTTTTACCCCGCTCCGGCAGTAATCCCAGCATCTTACGAAACATTCCAACATGATAACCGTCGTGAGAAACCCCGGTAACCTGCACACTGCTATCAAAATAGTATTGCAACCACTGAGAAACACTATACCCTAAGGTATCTGTCCACGGATTAAAACTGGTATTAGAACTCTCACCCAAATAAACAATATCGCTCTGCTTTAATGCCGAATCCAGCTTCCCTGCAACTTTACTAAACTGATACCTTTCTTTTGGATACAATGTCTGCTCATATACCCAATTTGCTCCAAAAAACAGTATAGAAAATACAGCAAACCGCTTCAACAACCCTATAAAGACTTTCTGTAAACTATTCTTTTTGTCCGATGGCTCTTTCATAATCATTAGAATTGAAAATAAACAAAGGGATGATTAACTGCACCACCAAAAATCCAAATAGACACCAAAACAAAAGCGTAAAACAACCAACGCCAGAACCATTGAAACTTCGTTAACCAAACATCAACCCGAGATTTCACAATCCATAAATCTAAGACCAAAAACACCACCAAAAACAACCAAATATGATTGGAAACCTGCAAGGATTCCGTACCTGCACCAAACAATGTACAACTTATATAACCCGGATTCCACAACATCCCAAAAACTTCGGATGCCTGTTGAACAGACCCACTACGGAAATACACAAGGGTCATCATAAAGAAAAATCCCGTTTTCAGCTGTCGAAATCCATCCCACAACCTTCTGCGAATACTCTGTTCACCGTTCTGAGTTTCCATTGACCCACCAATAAATTCCAATCGCTTAAATACAAAACGATCAAACAGATACAGCACTGCATGAGAAATACCAAAAACAATCATCGTAGTGTTGGCTCCGTGCCACAATCCACTGGTAAAAAACACTAAGAATACCGATAATGCTAAAACCAAATTACCCCGTTTATTTCCACCAACGGGTATAAAAATATAATCCCTAAACCAAGTACTTAGCGAGATATGCCATCGCTGCCAAAATTCAGGAATACTCTTAGCAACAAAGGGTTTATTGAAATTGTCCATTAAATGGATACCAAACAACAAAGCACTGCCCTGGGCTAATAACGAATATCCAAAGAAATCGGTATACACTTGAAAGGTGAAAAAGAACGTTGCCAACCAAGCATCCTTCGCTTGATAATTCAAATGATGGGAATAAAATGTATCCACCACCATGGCTAAGTTGTCCGCCACAGCAACCTTTAAAAACAATCCGTACAGCACCAACCGTAAACCATTACTTACATCCTCCCATTTGGGCATATACGATGTAAACAATTGCGAATGAAGCTTCCCAAAACGTTCAATTGGACCGGCAACCAATTGCGGGAAAAAACTCACATATAGCATGAATCGAGGCAAATTTCTCTCCGCCTTTTCCATACCCTTATAAACGTCAACCACATAACTAATACTTTGGAATGTGTAAAACGATATCCCGGCAGGAATGGTGTATTTGCCCAACTCAATAATCCAAGCAGTTGCCGATTTATCGCCCATCCATTTCGCCAACGGACTGTTACCCAATGCAAAGTCGAAGTACTTAAACATGAACAACATGACCACATTCGTACCTATGCTAAACCATAACCAGAACCGCTTAACCCCTAACCTCCCCCCATCCTCAATCTTGTTTGCAGACCACCAATCGATAATGGTAGTGAACAACATCAACCCCGCAAATTCTATTTTCCAAAAACCGTAAAAAAAATAACTCGCTAGCAACAACCAAATCCAACGTACTCGAACCGGGAGTAAAAAATAACTCAGCCAAACAACTGGCAAAAACAGCCAATAAATTACTGAGTTAAATAACATAAGCCCGCAAATATAAGCGGCTTAATGAGCAACTACAAACCGAAGCAATTGATATTCTTGACCAACTGCCACCCGCAAGAAATAGGTTCCATCCATCAATTCTTCCGTAGAAACATACCCTAACATGGTATCAATATCAATTCCTTGTAATTCTCTACCCTGCACATCAAAAACAACACAATCCTGAATCGCTAAACCCATCGCATTTCGAATGTAAAAACCCGTTGAACTTGGATTGGGGTAAATCCCCAAGGAAACTCCATGATTTAAGCGCTCTTCAACCGTTAATACCTGATTCATAGGCTGCAATAAAGGATTTATTAATTTCTTATCTAAATACAACTTGGTTTCACCCGCCAATACAGCTACCGACTGGTTGGCCGCAGTTACTTGAATACTATCGCCCGATAAATAATCATACCACCAACCATTTTTAGGGAAATTTCCGGCGATAGACTGATTAGCAATATCCACATTGTGAAATGCCACCATATTTAGATTATTGTGGGAGGTATTTAAGCGCTTTACATTTCCCGAGGACACCAGATTAAACGATGTTGGCGAAGATATTTCATCCCGCGATACCTTTAATTGATTTACAGAAGCCAGACGATAATACGCTTGCTGTCTCCAACCATCTTTGGTCCAATAATCCCAACGAACCGGTTTTGGATCCAATCTACACGCATCGGCAACCGATCCATTTGTGCAATGGTTAATACTATAATCATACGCTAACTCATCAAATTGCCATAACATTTTTGGACCTGGAATCGCAAATAAAAATGCTTGTAATGCACCGATTCGTTGGGTATATACTTTCTGCGATTTTACATTATGCTGCCCATTAGCAGAAAATCCAAAATTCTTACATTTATACCCCAAACGCTCTTCGTCATGACTGCAAGCATATCCAATTAAATGTCGATAACTCCAGCCTCGTTTTGTATTGTCAAAACCCCAGCCAAAATCTGAATCGGTGACATAGCCCATAGCGGCTTCCAACGATTGATGATTAGCATTTCCCCATAACATCATGCCTTTTCCTTGCAAAACTTGCTCTTCCGAATTATCTGCAAAATGTTCCAAAATAACATAGGCGCCTGGCGATACCGATTGAATAAAATCATTGTAATCCGATAAAATGTTTACCCTTCCTTGATCGTATCCACCCCATTTGCCAACATCGGTACCATAATTGGTCTGTGTTAGTCCTTTACTTAAATCAAATCGAAAACCGTCAAACTTAAATTCTTCCAACCAATATTTTAACGTTCGTTTTGTATAATACTTCGTTGCCAAACTCTCATGATTCAAATCATATCCTACATTGAAGGGGTGCTTTGCATCAACGTTGGCCCAAGGATTGGAAGACGTAGGTTTAAAATTGGCATCGTCCCAATACAATTTGCAAATAGACGCATTGCTAAATGCATGGTTATAAACAACATCCAAAATCACAGCTATACCTTGCTCATGGCAGGCATCTATCAATTCCTTCAATGATGTAGAAGTACCGTAGTATTTGTCTAATGCCATATGACTTGCTGGATTATAACCCCAACTAATATTACCCTCAAATTCGGCCAAAGGCATTAATTGTAAAGCGGTAATACCTAAACGTTTTAAATACGGTAAGGTATCTTGAATAGCCTTAAAACTCTGCGCCGTTGTGAAATCACGGGTTAATAGCTCATAAATGACTAGTTTGTCTTTATTTACCCGACTAAAACTAGTATTTTTCCATTGGTACCCATCGCCTGCAATTTTAAAAACCGAAACATATCCAGTAGTCTTTGTCTTTGGATACGATTTTAAATTCGGATAGTTTGATTTGGAAATGTAAGCATCGTCCCAATCGTGCAACATCAGCGTTGCAAAGGGGTCGGAAACCCTGATTTTACCATCAACCCAATATTGAAAACCATACTCCTCTTGTTTGTTTAACCCCGAAATCACCTTCCACCATATCGCATTGCTGGGAGAATAATTCATAAAATAAGCAGTGTCCGGCAACCACTCATTAAAATCTCCAATCACATATACATATTGCTTTTGGGGCGCATACAAGGCCAAGCAAATGGTTGAGTCATTTATTACGTTGATTCCTTGTTCCATCCCAGCAGGCAACATGGAATATTTTACCATTGGATTAACTACAAAATTGATGGAATCTATCAGCCAAGTGGTACCATCGAAAGCCAACAGCTTCAGCTTGTGCATGCCAACACCTAAGCCTGTAATGGACAATCGAATACTGTCTGCATTTTGTTTTTGATACAGGGTATCATTATTTAGAATCGCAACCAGCTTCCCAAATTTGCTAATCCAAACATTTACGGCAGTAACATCCGATGTTTTTACCAATACATTGGATTGGTCCGGTTGTGTAATCTTCATTAAAAATCCACTATTCGAAGAATAAACCGGCGAGTATATGTCCCCACCCGTTGCCGATCTGCCCACCTTACTTCCGTCAGCATTTCGAAAAACAAATGCCATTTGCTGAATTACTTCTCCCGCAACAAAGGCTCCGGCTTGAGCATAAAAATTCTTTAAGTGGTATCGCAACTGCCACTTATTATTTCCCAAACTCACCATTTTCACCCGATTATCCTGAGTACCCCAAGTACCAACCACATGCTTCCAATCACTCGCACTCGTACTTTGATTGGTTATTACACCTGCGTGAGCATATACTTGCGTCACCCCCACCAAAGCCGCATTCCCCTGGGTTGCATCGTAAATTATAGTCACCGTATCCTGTTCCTTAGGGAAAACCGGCAATACGGATATCGCTTGCGAAAACAAATTAGAAATACCCACAATTCCAACCACTAAACCTATTATGTTCTTTTTAATCATATACAATCAGCAAGCAATTTAAACAATAAGTGTCATATCTACAATTATCCAACACTAGTAACCAAATCGATATGTAAAAATTGCAAATTAATTTACGAACTTTGTAGAAAGGCCAATTCATGTCCACCAAAGCCGTTGTACCATACAGAGGTTGCATACTCATCTCCAATCCATTTTTGGACGATCCGTATTTTTCAAGAACGGTGGTACTTCTATTAGCGCACAACCAAGAAGGCTCTTTTGGGGTGATTTTAAATCAAAAAACCAATTACGAAATCAGTTTTTCACAAACCGAAAAATCACCACACCTACCTATATGGTTCGGTGGGCCTGTTCAACCCGAAGAAGCCTTTGTCTTTGTCCATAAAGCTTCGTTTATAACCGATGCTCAACCCATATTTAGTGATTGGTATCACGGGGGAACCGAAGAACAACTCATGAAATTATTGCCTAAAAAAATCTTAAATGCAGCAAATACGAGGGTATTTAAAGGTTACAGCGGGTGGGATTCACAGCAACTACAAGATGAAATTAACAATCAACAGTGGATTATTACCCCAGCTAAAGACGAATACCTCGCTTTTCATCATTCGGATTTGTGGCAACATATCATCGATGATATTGGTGGTAATCTACCCGTGGTAGCCAAAGCCGCTGAGAAAATAAAACTAAACTGATGATTGGAAACTTTCCAGTGGAAGGCATGACTTGCGCCGCTTGTGCCATTAGTCTAGAAACATACCTTAAAAACTCATTGCCTCTGGAATCCGTTTCTGTTAACTACCCTACCCAATCCGTTGCTATTAAATTCAACAGTTCTGCCGTCTCTTTTAACCAAATTCAACAAAAAGCAGAAGAAATTGGCTATAAAATCATCTCCCTAGAGAACCTAAATCAAACCATAGAATACCAGCAAAATAAAGAATCTTTACAAAAAAAATTGATTCAAGGTCGATTTTGGACTGCCGCCATATTCACTACACCCATATTCATAATCTCTATGTTTTTTATGAATCAGTGGGAATTCCAAAACCTATTGTTATTGCTACTCTCAATCCCGGTGGTCTTTTATTCCGGTCGTCCGTTTTATCAATCTGCCTGGAAAAAAATCAAACATAAGCAAACCAACATGGATACCCTGGTGGCGCTTTCCACGGGCATCGCCTTCGGGTATTCCACCGTGATTACACTACTCGATTTTGACAATAATCACAGACACAGCCATGTGTATTTCGAATCAGCAACCGTCATTATTACGCTAATTTTACTGGGCAAATATTTGGAAGAAATCGCCAAACAGAACACCTCCGCCTCCATCCGCGAATTATTACAACTGCAACCCCAAACAGCTAAGGTTATTCGTAATGGCGAAACGATATCCTTACCCATTCAGGAAATCATGAAGGGCGATTTAGTGCAAGTAAATCCGGGCGATATCATTCCCGTAGACGGCAAAATAAAGCAAGGGATTGCCCACATTAACGAAAGTACGTTAACCGGCGAAGCCATTCCTGTAAGTAAAACAAAAGGTGATAAAGTATATGCCTCCACCATCAACGAAAATGGAACCTTGAAAATAATCGCCCAAGAAATTGGAAATAAAACGGTATTAGCATCCATTATAAACAGCGTTGAAAATGCACTGGGCAGCAAACCACCCATTCAACAAACTGCCGACAAAATAGCCGGAATCTTCACTCCAATCGTTCTTATTATAGCATTATTTTCCGCCGCCATTTGGTGGTTTTGGGGCGATCCCACGTTGGCTTACACATCATTAATCAATGTATTAATCATTGCTTGTCCATGCGCCTTAGGTCTAGCAACCCCTACAGCACTGATCGTTGGAATTGGGGAAGGTGCGAAAAAGGGAATTTTATTCAAGGATGCCGAAGCTTTAGAAAACTTACATCGCACCACCGACATCGTATTCGACAAAACGGGAACCTTAACCGTGGGTAAGCCTGTTGTGGTAAACCATTGGCAAAATCAACATAACCTTGATATTGACTACAAGGTATTGTTTATGGCCGAATCCCAATCCAACCATCCTATTTCCAAAGCAATTATTCAATTTCTGACGCCCATAATTTCTGAAAACAATTCAATTTCAACGTATAATTTCCGGGAAATATCGGGTAAAGGACTTCAAATTGAGTACAATCAAAAAATCTACTATATTGGTTCACGGAATTGGATAACAGAATTGAACATCCCGAGTAATCAGGAACAAAACATATTTACGGAAAACCAACTAAATCTGGGGAATACCTTAGTATTTTTCGCAAGCCATTTAATTTCTGCATCACCCGCAGAATCCCCAGAAATTATTTCCATTTTCTCCATTGCCGATGAAATAAAGTCCGATGCCCAAACCGCTTTGAGGACCATTACATCCGCCGGAATCAGCACCCATTTAGTTACCGGAGACACCCTACAA
>JBJOFM010000263.1:0-5181 GCA_046048755.1 Bacteroidota bacterium
CTATCCGTAGGTAAAGATTTAAAGTATTCCCAAGTAATGCGAAGTCCCTCGCTGCGGTCAACCTTTGGCTCCCAACCTAAGACGGCTCTTGCTTTATCGATGTTAGGTTGACGTTGCTTAGGATCATCCGTTGGCAATGGCTTATAAATTACTTTTTGATCGGTACCAGTAAGTTTGATAATCTCTTCCGCAAATTGTCCAATGGTGATCTCATTGGGATTTCCAATATTTACCGGATCGGGGCAATCGCTCAATAACAAACGGTAAATGCCTTCTACCAAATCATCCACAAAACAGAAACTACGGGTTTGAGATCCATCACCAAATACAGTTAGATCTTCACCGCGCAACGCCTGACCCATAAATGCAGGTAATACTCTACCATCATTCAATCGCATACGGGGACCATAGGTGTTAAAAATTCGAACAATTCTCGTTTCCAAACCGTGGTACGTGTGATAGGCCATGGTCATGGCTTCCTGAAACCGCTTCGCTTCATCGTAAACACCACGCGGACCCACTGGATTTACATTTCCCCAATAGTCTTCGGTTTGCGGGTGAACCGTTGGATCGCCATATACTTCCGAAGTGCTGGCAACCAAGATCCTCGCCTTTTTTGCCATCGCCAAACCCAATAAATTATGGGTTCCTAATGATCCTACCTTTAATGTCTGAATAGGAATCTTCAAATAATCGATAGGGCTCGCAGGCGATGCAAAGTGCAAAATATACTTTAATTCACCAGGTACGTGCACAAACTTACTTACATCGTGGTGGTGAAATTCAAAATCTTCTTTTCCAAACAGGTGTTCGATATTACGCAAATCACCGGTAATAAGATTATCCATGCCAATTACATGAAAACCTTCCTTTATAAATCGTTCACTAAGATGACTTCCTAAAAAACCGGCTGCTCCGGTAATTAATACGCGTTCTTTTTTCATTATTTAATATCTTTTCGGCCGATGCTATAGTATTCAAATCCCTTTTTCTCCATGGTCTCTAAATCAAATACATTCCTGCCGTCGAAAATAACCTTTTCCGACAACAATGTTTCTATTTTGCCGAAATCTGGAGTTCTGAATTCGGGCCATTCGGTAGCTACAATTAAGAAATCCGAGCCTTCCAAAGCATGGTACATCGAATCCGCAAAAACAATTTTATCCCCTAACAACCGCTGAACATTGGGCATTGCTTCTGGATCAAAAGCACGTACTTTGGCTCCGCGTTTTAACAATTCATCAATCAACTCCAATGCCGGTGCTTCACGAATATCATCCGTATTGGGCTTAAATGCTAATCCCCACATCGCCACCGTCTTACCGGCTACCGAAGGAAAACGAGCATCAATTTTGGGCATCATGATCTTTTTCTGATCGTAGTTCACCGCTTCTACTGCCTTCAATATCTTGAAATCGTAATTCACCTCAGAAGCACTGTGTACCAACGCTTGAACATCTTTGGGGAAACAACTTCCGCCATAACCAATTCCCGGGAATAAAAAGCGTTTGCCAATTCTATCGTCAGAACCCACGCCTTTGCGAACCATGTCCACATCTGCACCCAACAATTCGCACAAACGAGCAATTTCGTTCATGAATGAAATCTTGGTAGCTAGGAAGCTGTTCGCGGCATATTTGGTAAGTTCCGCACTCCGCGTGTCCATGTGCATCACAGGATTTCCTTGTCTTACGTAGGGCGCGTATAATTCGTCCATCACTTCAAAGGCACGCGCCGAAGAGGCTCCAATCACCACACGGTCTGGCTTCATGAAATCATCCACAGCAACGCCTTCCCGCAAAAACTCGGGATTACTCACCACATCAAACTCACCCTTATAATTCGCCGCAATCGCCGCATGAACCTTATCCGCAGTTCCTACAGGCACAGTACTCTTGTCAACAATTACCTTGTAATCGGTCATGATTTTACCCAAATGATCCGCTACACCCAAGACGTACTTCAAATCAGCCGCTCCGCCTTCACCCGGAGGAGTGGGCAACGCCAAAAAGATGACCAAACTGTCTTTGATCGCCTCTTCCAAATTATTGGTAAACGTTAGTCTACCCTCTTTCAAATTGCGCTTAAATAATATCTCTAAACCCGGTTCGAAAATGGTAATCTGACCCGAAGATAACATATCAACTTTTCGTTGATCGATATCTACGCAAATCACATCATTTCCTGTCTCTGCGAAACATGTTCCGCTTACCAAACCTACATAACCGGTACCTACAACTGCTATTTTCATGCTGGGGATATTTTCGTTCTAATGGGAATTAAAAAATTCTTCGATGCTTGTGATAATTCTCTGTTGCCTTTCTTCGCTTAACTCCGGACAAATGGGAATACTCAATACCGATTTACACAATCTTTCTGTCTCCGGTAAAGCCACTTCCTGATAATACGCTTTTTGGCGGTGCAAAGGTAATGGATAATATACCATGGTTGAGATACCTCGGTCCAATAGAAATTGACGAAGAGCATCTCTTTTTTCGTATGCAATTACTTGCAAGGTAAATTGATGAAAAACATGCCCGCTCAATTTCACGGTAGAACCTTGCACTGTTTCTCCTTGATTTGACTTCCTACCTGAGCCATCCACCCCCAGTAAATTCGAAAAACCCACGCATTCCTTTGCAGTTAATGGTAACCGTATCCGTCCGCAATCTTCAAATTTTCGAAGCTGAGAACAATAATTTAAAGCAATCTTAATACGGTTGAAACTAAATTCGTTTAAGCAATTCAATTTAACACTTAACACCGCCGCCTGCAGCGTGTCCAACCGAGAGTTAATACCAACTACATCGTGAATATACTTCGTACTCTGACCGTGATTAGCTAATTGCCTAATCTCTCTAGCCAACACAGCATCCTTACAAAACACTGCTCCTCCATCCCCGAAACATCCCAAATTCTTAGAAGGAAAAAATGAAGTAGTCCCCACGGTACCAATCGTACCAGCAAACCCTTTATATTCTGCACCTTGGTAATAGGCACCAATTGCTTGGGCCGCATCTTCAATTACATGCAAATTGTATTTATTGGCAATGGACATGATCCCATCCATATTCGCCAATCTACCAAATAAATGCACCGGAGCGATTACCTTGGTACTGGGCGTTATAAGTTGCTCAATTTCTTCCACCTTCATGGTATAATCCTGAGCATCTACCTCAACATAAACCGGAACTAAATCCAACAACAATATCACCTCCGCCAATGCCGCATATGCAAACGAAGGAATAATTACCTCACTTCCTTTGGGTAACTTCAAGGCCATAAAGGCAAGTTGCAAGGCATCGGTTCCGTTACCACAAGAAATTACATGGTCTACCGATAAATAATCGGCCAATTCCACCTCAAATTGCTTAACCGATTTACCTTGAATAAAATCACCTGCCTGTAACACCGAAGACATGGCTGCATCCATCTCAGGTTGTAATCGCCGATACTGTCCTACCAGATCCAACATAGCTATGGGTTGATTCTCAGTGCTCATTTATCGGATAATTAATACATCTATTAACTCTAAAGATTTAACCGTATTTCCAATAGCAATATTACCTAAACCAAAATCAATGCAATTATTCTAGACTAATCCGAGTGCGCAACACTTCGTAGGTTACCAAACCCGTTGCCACAGAAACATTCAAACTACCTACCCCTTTGGGCGATAACGGAATTTTTACCAACGCATCGCATTGCTTCCAAGTATCAGCACTCAAACCCGTCTCCTCCGATCCCATGATTACTGCAACCGGTCCACTTAAATCGGTATCGTACAAACTATCGGTGGTTTTCTCCGTAGAACCCACAATTTTCAATCCGGAATTCTTCAATTGCTTGATTGAATGGTACAGCGATTGGGTTCTACAAACGGGAACTTTTAACAATGCTCCGGCCGATGTGCGAACCGCATCCGAACTCAGAGGTGCCGATCCCTTTTCAGGAACCAAAATTGCATGCACACCCGCACAAGCTGCCGTTCTGGCAATTGCACCGAAATTTCGCACATCCGTTACTCCGTCTAAAACCAAAATAAAGGGATCCTCCCCCTTCTCATAAGCATCGGCAATCACATTTTCCAAACTCGCAAATTCCACCGCGGAAATCGCTACAATTACCCCCTGATGGTTTCCTTTTACCAAGTGATTTAACCGCTCATTGGGTACCGATTTCCATATCACATTGTTGGCCCTGAATAATTTCATCACCTCCAATAATTGACCCTGCAAATGCCCTTCCATTAACCACGCTTTATCAATGGTCTTACCCGCCTCTAAAGCCTCCATTACTGGCTTTATCCCGTATACGAATGTATCTTTTTTTATTTTCTCCATAGTGCGAAAAAAGGTAGGCCCAAGGACCTACCTTCTTTAAAATTTAATTATTTATAATCCGTTACAGTACTCCGGATGCTTTTGTTTTAATCTCTTTTGCCCAATCCGCTTTTCCTGCTCCTTCACACTTCTGAATGGCTTGTTCTAAAATCTCTCTAGAAATTTGAACCTCGCGCATTCCAAACATTTGATCATCCCAGCGCTGGAAATACGTACCGTACTCAATACAATCCTTCACACAATCATCCAAAATCTGCTTGGCATCTTTCTCCGCACCCAAATCCAAGAATGCCATAGCATATTCGGCCTTCATGTCTCTGCGCATTTGCATCACCGTAGCCGGTATTTCAACCAACATCTTACGCAATGCTTCTACCCCTTTGGATTTATAGGTTTCCAATTGACCTGCCTCGTAAGTCAAGTAATCGCCTACTGTAGCATGACTGCCAATATTAGCGCCCATTTTCAATACTTCAGCGCGTGTAGAAGTAGTTTTAATTTCTCCTTTATTCACAGCCTCTTGAACGCGTTTAAACTGGTCGATGTGGGCATATGAAGCCTTCGCATAGTACAATCCCCACTTGATATAATCGTTAGGAACATACGATGCCTTTTCATCCAAGAAGAAGTTTTTCTTCTCCTTCATTCCGTAGTAGCGATAGTTCTTCACCAAATTGTTGAACAACTTTTCTTCGTCCATACGCAAGGGCTCTCTACCCGCTTGTCCGCCATTAATTGGTACAAACTTATAAACCAAACCTTCCAATTGCAGGTAGTTGTTTAAGTCGTAGAAATCCAACCCACTCACGCTGGTGAAATAAATCGGACGCTTCCAACC
>JBJOFM010000264.1:0-3396 GCA_046048755.1 Bacteroidota bacterium
TTTCGGACTACTACCTCTTTTTCTTGCTTGATCCATGGCGAACTTCATTAATCCAGTTAGCATCCCTGCCTCTTGTAAAAGGGTTAAATAATAGGCGAGGGTAGTGGTATTTTTAGCTTCCTGCAACTGTCCCATTATTTTCGTGTACGATAAAATTTGACCTGAATACAGGGTGCCTAATTCAAATAATTTGCGTAGTAAGGCCGGCTTTTCAATTCGATGCATAAGTAGAACATCCATACTGATAGCAGTTTCCATGAGCGACTGACGTATGTACGATTTCCAGCGATTTTCATTGTTTCGCATCATCATGGCTCCAGGGTAGGCTCCAAAATAAACATACTCCTCAGGACTAATAGAAAAGGCCAAGTTGAGTTCTTTGAACGTCCAATGATTTAAATTCCACTGCTCAAATCTTCCAGCTAAAGATTCTGATAATCCTTTTTGCATTAGCCAGTTGGAAGACCCTAAGAGAATAAGTTGAATCCTTTCCGAGGAATTAAATTGCTGTTCATCGTATAACCGTTTAATTACTTCACTCCACTGCGGGATTTTTTGAATCTCATCCAGGGCAAGTATAACCGGTTTTGACTGTGTTTTTGCCGATAATTGAGCCAATCTAAATTGGGTTTCAATCCATTGACTGTCGTTTTGTATTCCATCAGCAATGGCATAAATCCCCAACCAATTCGGCTCTTGAAATAACTGCTTTACTAATGTAGTTTTACCGATTTGGCGAGGACCCGATATTACTTGAATTAATGAATTTCTTTCAGAAAATCGCTGCATTAATTGGTGAAACACCGGTCTTTTGTACTCCATAATACAAATATAATGAATGATTTACGATTTTACTCAATGGAATGAGTAATTTTACTCAATAGACTGAGTAATTTCCAATTTTAGGAATTCGAGTAACGTTTTTTGTAAGGTAGGTTGAGCCCCAGAACCTTTTGTGTATCGGATATCACGAATTTTCCATTCACCTTGATCTTGAACCATTTCTACGGTATCTCTCCACGTGTAATTATCGTAATGCTGATTGCAAAATTTCACCGTAGCTAAGGCTTGTGGATGCGATTTTATGCCAGATTTCTTTTCCTCATCATAGAGTAATATCTCCTCCACAGTATGACGGGTACTTCCCTCCAATACACTAGTAAAAATATCGCCTTCGATCATCAAGGGTTTATCGGTAGAACCAGCCGCTTTAAGCCTAGCAGAATCAGTACTCTGGACCTTGCTACTTTTTCGCAAAAGATCCACCAAATCAGCACTCAGAAATCGATGGTTTGCATGTCGATAATTACCAACCGGTTCTGCGGCATAGAAGGAATCTATCGCATTGGAAATGGCTTGTTGTTCATTCGCGTCTTTATTGCAACTAAACAGTAGAGTAAAAATGCTACTTCCAATGGCGAGATATTTATTCAACATAATTTAGCATCAAATAAAGTCTATAGAAGTGTAAATGCCCTCATTTTTAGCCACGAAAATGCGTTGTATTTGACATTTATATCGATAACCGGGACATTGTAAATTAGCGACTAAATTGGATTAATGTGATAATAAAATATTCGGTAATTAAGGTGAAAAAGACCACAAATCATTAAATTTGATGAAGCCCTAATTTCATGTCTGTAATAGCTTTATACGTTCAAAAAGGCGATACTCCTTATCGGCAATTCTTCCAAGATAATTTGGCAGAACTGCAGCGGGGATTTAGCCGATATCAATGCAATTTGCTCTTTCTTCCATCCATTACCCGTTCCGAAAATCCATCATTTAATGAGGGACTAAGGCAGTATTTGGAGATTTATTATCCAAGTTTCAGACGGTTATCGGCCATTCAGCAGCAACAGGCACTGTTTATCGTTGCTTCCACCTCCCAGGAAGAGGATGTTTACAGGCAACTGGATGAGATGTTTCATTTGAATCTTCCCGATGGAGCGTTTATTTTTTACATTAAGCCTGGGCATTTCGATTTCGAACAATTACCATCGGATCTCCAACCGGAACAAGCACTAGCCAAGTATTTAGATTCCAATAGTGCTATTTCAGAGCCTAAGCAGTCCTTTACGGAATTAACTCCTCGGGACACCAGTGTTTTACTAAAAAGTCTGAACGTTGAAGAGCGAAAAGAGTGGGTCGATTTTGACTTTGATAATACTTTAGACCATGATGAAATGTCGGTGGTAGCCAATAAGTTTGGGGACCCGACAGAGGTTAATGGGGGTGGGATATCGGATGAGGTTAGTGAAAGAGGGTTGCCGAAGGAGGTCTTTGGAGTGGGCGCGATGGCGGATGCGGAAGATTCTAGGCGCTTGGAAGTGAATGGGGTTAATCTATTAGCGATAGAGGAAGAAACCATCATAACTCCGGAGTTACAACGCTTGTTTGATACAGTGAATGCGTTGGAATTGGGCGAGGGGTTACGACAATTATTAGACCTAACCATCGGTCGAGTTTTAGAAACCATTGCCTCCGCTAATACCAACAATCTGGGTCTATCGGCAATGGCTTCTAATGATCAAATTGGTTCGTTAAAGGATATACGATTCAACTATGATGGACAATTGTTTTTGGGCGATGCTTTAGTAAATATGAATCCAATTTGTAGATCGGTATATCGTCTATTCCTAAATTATCCGGAAGGTATTGAGTTAAGATTAATGTCTGAATATAGAGAGGAGTTGCATCAAATTTATCTATCGATGGCCACGCATACCGATATCACGGAATTAACCCGAAGAGTGAATTTGTTGTGCGATCCACGGGATAACAGCATCAACGAAAAGCTATCAACGATTAACCGGATATTTAGAGATTTGTTGGGGCCTGATAATTGTATTCCCTATCAGATTTTGGGGGTTCGGGGAGCAGCGAAGAAAATAAATTTAAGACGTGAATTCGTGATTCTTCACGGCGAGTAATTAAGGGGTTTTGGCGATTTACAAGGTTGTGGAATTCTAATAGCCTGTGATTCATGATTGAATTTTGTATCATGAAAAACGCAAATAAAACAACCAAAAAATCAACTTTAAGCATTGCCAATTCGCAGCCATCAATATCAAGTCAGGTAAATGGATCATCCGCAATTCCACAGGTAATTTCTAATGTTTACGAATTTGATTTTTATCGAGATAATACCGGATGGTATATCGATTTTCCAGAATTTTTAGCAATGGGTTTGGGTACTAAGGGAGATTTAGCAATGGTGTCTGGAGCCGATACTATGTTGGAATATTTGGGGAATGGGAACAACAGGGTCACCACAAAGTTCTCGGATCAGACACTGCCAGGTGCTAATATCGCATTAAAAATGTGTGCTAGGAACGGATGGGGAGCAACCTACACCACCAACGTGGATTCAATTCCCACAGTTTGGTTGTGTAA
>JBJOFM010000265.1:0-2593 GCA_046048755.1 Bacteroidota bacterium
AGGCAATACTCAAAATGGCCAATACATACAGTAATTGTCCAAATTCAATACCCACGTTAAAAGCAAATAATGGACCTGACCGTTAAGGTGATAACTCGTTCAACAATCATTGGTAACGACAGGAGAATTCCAATAAATAAAGAGACCGTAATGAACGTTGAATAGAAGCTTGTTTTGATGGATTGTAGAAATGAGGCAATACTCAAAATGGCCAATACATACAGTAATTGTCCAAATTCAATACCCACATTAAAAGCAAATAATGGACCCGCAACATCACTTTCTTTCCCTAATAACTCGATCAATAAATTTGAAAACCCCATACCGTGAATAAAACCAAATACCAAGGCCATTAGGTAATAGGATTTTGAGGTTTTTTCAATGGCCGATAGCATAGAAAAAGAGATATTGGTTGAATTACCAATGGCTTTTAAAAAAGGAAGAATTGCCGATATAAAAATGGTTATGGCGATCGAAAGTTCAACCCAAGTGGCGGGTAACGTTAAATATCCCGTACTACATGCAACCAGTGTTATACAATGCCCAAGGGTAAATGCCGATACTAATACGATTACAGATTTCCAAGAATTCAATGTGTATCGAATACAAAGACACCATAAAAATAACATATGATCATAGCCATCTAAGTCTAAAATGTGATACAGACCGGTGGCGAACCAGGTTGGAAATTCATTTAATAACCAATCTATCATAGTACTATTGTAATTTCGCCTCGCAATCTAGGAAATACATAGTAATAGCAGGGTATGTTGTTGGAAATATCTATAAATAGTCAGAAAATAATTTTGTAATCCGTGATTATAACCGTTCTATATAGAATCCGAATAGTCTTTATTGCGTTTGCCTTGTGGATGATAATACCGTCCATGGTGCATCCATTTTATATTGGAATAACAGAAATCGAATACAAGCCTAAGTCCAAATTAATTCAAGTAAGTATAAAATTATTTTTGGACGATGTGATGTCGGAAATCAATGCTAAATCCTCGGTGAAGTTTCATCCGGAGAAGAAGAATTCTTCGGAGAACAATCGACTATTATCGGAATTTGTAGGTAACGATTTTTCCATAAAAACAGCAGTTGATGAAAAGAAGCTCAGCCAATCAAAGAAAATACCTTTGACATTTATAGGTTGGGAATTGGAAGAGGGTGCTATTTGGATGTATTGGGAATCAAACAGTGCATTGCAGAAATATGTGGCCGTGGAAAATACGCTTTTGTGTACAATCATTAATCAACAGATCCATATCATAAAGATAATTAGGCCAAATGCAGTAAAATCTGAAAGAATTAGCTGCTCTGCTCCTAATTGCTTGTTTTATTGATAATTCAATGACCGATAACTAGTTGAAAACACTCTGTTAAGTATTTATCCACATTTTTTTATACATCCTTTAAGCGATAATTTCCTTAACTTGTTGTATGTCTATTAGTTAGGGTGGTTTTTAGGATTTGAATTTTAGGGGGTTACAGTTCTTATCGGTTATAAATGTTATTTCATCGAAAAAAGTATGTTAAAAATTCATTACGATTGTAGCTGTAAATTTTTAAAAATCAGTCTAATGAACAAAAAGTCTCTATTGATGGTCATGGCTGCAAGTGCTTGTGCGATTCCATACGCAAAAGCGCAAACGGCAGGTTCGGGCGGAAGCACGGACGGTGACACACTGAATGTAGGTACGGTGACTGTAACGGCAATTGGTACAACCAAGAGCGTACGTAAAACGGGTTACACGGTATCTCAAGTTCAAGGAAAGGGTTTGGTTTCATCCGGCGAAAGCGGGGTTATTCAAGCTTTAACAGGTAAGGCATCCAATGTCCAAATTACCAGATCTGCAGGTGATCCAGGTGCCGGTGCGTACATTCAAATTCGAGGTCAGAACACCATTTCAGGTAGCAACCAACCATTAATTGTAGTGGATGGGATACCTGTAAGTAACTCAAGTTTTGGTGGCGGAACCGATGGAGTAGTTCAGCAATCTCGATTGAACGACTTAAACCCATCGGACATTGAGTCAATTGAAGTACTTAAAGGTGCTGCTGCTGCTGCAGTTTGGGGAACTCGTGCTGCTAACGGTGTGATTGTTATCACCACCAAAAAGGGCAAGCGCGGTATGTCGATTGAATTTAGTTCCACGTATTCGATTGATCAAGTTAACCGTGAATATGAAAAGCAAGGAACTTTTGGTCAGGGATCGGTTGGTAAATTTACTGCTAACGCGGCCAATAGTTTTGGTGATAGAATCGCATTGCGTGATGGTTCTGACAGTATCAATCCAGCCGGTGCAAAATTCGTAGCCGATGACGGTACTGTTTACGGTGCTTATGCTGCAGTTCCAACCAATGCAGCAAATTCAGCGGGTGCTAAAGGCGACAAAACAGTTTATAACGACAAAAACAGAGATCAGGTTTTCCGTAATGGTATTACCATGAATAATAACTTGTCTATTTCTTCTGCCAATGAAAAGAGCAATATGTTCTTCAGTTTAAGCGATTGGAATCAACAGGGTATTCTAAATGGTACTTCCGATTACCGCAGAACAACAGCTCGTTTAAATTTTACTCAACATGT
>JBJOFM010000266.1:0-2899 GCA_046048755.1 Bacteroidota bacterium
TTCTTAAACTCTACGAAAAGAGCTTATAGAACTGTAGGCATACCATTAAAAAATGGCACCAATTTGTCGCAATTCACTGATGATATCCATCTAACCGGAACAGTTACAGACGTTGCCAATAAAGATTCGTTTACCACATCATGCAGTTGGTGCAAATCCTCTATTTTTCGTTGGAATGAAGCAACTGCCGGTTGGTCAGCATATACCTCTGGATCATCAGCCAATAAAATAGAAATTGGAAGAGGTGTTTTAGTGTTTTTCAGAGGGGCAAGGGATTTGGATCATGGCCTAGGAGATACTAGTATTTCGGCCAATAAACAAATCATCGATTTCAAAGGTCAAATACAAACTGGTTCTGTTACAATTTCCGGACTTTCTAAACTAAATGGTGGCGGATTATCGGGTGCAAATTTAATTGCCAACCCCTACCCTTCCACATTAAACTTCAGGAGTGTAGCCGATGGCAATTCAGGAAGCATCATGCCCCGATATTACACATACGATGCCATGGCAAAAAACTACAATACATGGGATAGTTCAGTAGGTGGTACGCCACAAAAGGGTGGAGCTTCTTGGTTTCAAAATGCCGGAGGTGACGCTAGATATATTAATCCCGGAGCCGCTTTCTTTGTTTTTGCAAAATCCAATAATGCTTCCATAACAAATACAGAGGCAATGAAAGAAGCTACAAAGCGTAGTAAAGGTAAGAATTTCGGTGTTCAAGAACTTACAGAAACACCTTGCAACGAATTTAAAATGACCATCAACTACACCAATGATACCGCATTTGAAAGCGATGGTTTTACCATGCAATACGATTTAGACAATCCCGAAATTTCAAACGATGGTGATATGTACGATGCTCCCAAATTCTATGGCGGTCATCTTGGTTTAGGTAGCATTACCAAAAACAATACGTGGTTAGCTATCGATAGAAGAAATAAACTTGCTGAAATTGGATACACTCATACTGTTGGAATTAAGGTAGCTTATCCAAAAACTGGGCCAACGGATGTTCACTTAACTGTTAATACCTGTAGTCAGGGCAATGGTCCTTACAAAATTCAACTAGTAGATAAAGTATTAAACAAGGTTGAAGAAATTGGAAACAAAAGCACCTATTACTATTCCATAAATACAACCGAAGAGAAAAAAGAAGATCGTTTCGAAGTGTTATTTTCGGCAATTGAAGCGAAATTAGGAATTTCTAATAATGCTTCATTAACAAATAGTTTTATTCTATACCCCAACCCTGCAACCGATGGTCAATTTAACGTAGTAAACAACAAAACCAACCGCGTGAACAGGATTGAAATCTTCAACGCTCAAGGTCAACTTGTTAAAACGATTTCTAATTGCGCTACAGATCTAATTTCCATTAACCTTAATGCTTCTACAGGAATTTATACCGCGGTAATCACCGGAGAAAAAAATTCTGAAACACATCGCATCGCAATTCCCTAAAAAAAATTTTTTATCGCCCTAAACATATTTTAGGACGGTAAACAAGAATATAAAAAAGGCTTTCACATAATCAGTGAAAGCCTTTTCTATTTACCGGGAAATTATCAACTAAAAAATTAAATCTAACCGGTTAAAATCAACCAATTTCTTAAATCCAAGTTTCACACTACATAGTTTTCCGTTGTGGCGAAATCCCTACGGGCCTTCGCAAATCTACGATTTCACGTCAGTTCCACCCTGTGGTGGGAACTGCGTGAAGCCCACGTCCGAAACAAATATCTTACAAGAAATTCCTTGCTTCTGAGAATCAATGTCCTCCTTCAACGGGTCCCAAAGAAATGCCCTGTTGCTTAAAATACGACTTCATTCGCCAAGCGTAATAAGCTAAATAAACGAAGCAAACTACACCCACCCAATAACTGTTCAAAATTCCTATTTTACCGGATAAATACCCTTGAAATACACTCACAAATCCACCACCCATAATCATCATAATTAAAAAGTTAGACCCTTTGGACTGCAAATTGCCCAATCCCGTAATAGCAATCGTAAATATACAAGGCCACAACGTGGAACAAAACAACCCTACACTAACAAACGCCATCGCCGCCAAAAAGCCGCCCGAAAATATCCCCACCAACAAGGCAGCTATGCCAAGTGAACTGTATATAAATAATTGTTTAACCGGATTCCCTTTACTGATAAAATCAGCCACTATGATGGCCAGTACCATTCCTAAGTAGCCAACAAATTGGGATAAATCCGCACCCATTTGAGAATTAACCAACCAATACACACCAAATGCGGCAAAGGGTAATACAACTCGCAAAACCGCCTTGCCAATACCCTTCAGACCAAAAGAACCCGCTGCACCAGTCCACCTGCCTATCATCAAACTGGCCCAAAACAGGGAAACAAACGGCGCTGCATTTCGAGTACTAATTCCCATATTTTTTTCTAAATATTCACTCAAATTACCAGCAGTACTTACCTCAACCCCTACATAAAGAAATATCGCGATCATCCCCATCCACAATTGAGGATATGATAAAATACTTGTGGATGATTTATCGGCTGAAACAGTGGCACCATCATTCGTTACATCCGCATTTTCCTCACTTAAATGAATTCGCAATCTCCAAAAAATTACCGCAAACAACACAAAAATCGCCCCCAAAATCAAATAAGGTACTTTTAACTGAGTAATATCCAATGCACCCGCATCATCAGCTAAACTAGAACCCAATTCTCCAAAAACTGCCCTGCTCACTAACAACGGACCGATGGTAGTTCCAAAATTATTAATTCCCCCGGCAAGCGATAATCGCTGCGACCCAGAATCTTTAGAACCCAATCCAATAGCCAACGGATTGGCAACCGTTTGTTGCAACGAAAATCCTAATCCAACAATAATCAAACCCGTTAATACCAATCC
>JBJOFM010000267.1:0-4258 GCA_046048755.1 Bacteroidota bacterium
TTAAACTATTAATAAACAAAAAGAAAATACTCACGGTGCTCGTAATACTGGTTACCAAGGATATCAACTGGATATTGGTTTCCAAAAATTTACGCTGATTGGGTTCCACATAGATGATATCATTGGGCTGCATATAAAAATATTCGCTGTCGAAAATATCTTTCTGCGTAAAATCCAAACGCGTTACCGTTCGTTTATTGTCTACCTGACGGATTAACAAAATGTTATTTTTTCTATCCGTCCAGTTAATTCCACCCACCATCCCCAAAAATTGGATGATGTTGGTCTTATTATTCATGATTACCACCGTGGTTGCCCTATCTGTGGTTAGATAGGTAACTCGGAAATTCAACAAACGCACATTCACAATCGGGCTATTCACATAGGGTTTTAAACGCTGCTGCAAGGTATCCCGCAATTGTTCTTGGTTATAACCCAATACCTTTAGCGTACCGAGTTTTGGAAATTCAATGGTGCCTTCTTCGCTGACCAAATAACCCATTAATCCTCCACCACCCTGGCCTCCTTGCTGCATCATCATCATACCCCCTTGGCCACCGCCCATGGGCATATTGAAATATTGCACGGATTCTTGATCGTAGCCATACACCATAATGCTCAACTGATCACCCCGCTGTATCAACGGCTTCACCTGCTGCATGCTGGCATGATAACTGGTATCGCTCATACCCCGAAACAACAACTGATTTTTACGGGTAAAACAACCGCTACTTCCCACAACGATTAGGGCCATAATCGCACAATAAATCCCACCCCTGCCCGAAATTCTTGCCAAACTATTTGTACTATTTTTCACGTAATTCTTTTTCATCCTGCAATTGCCATTGCCGCTTACCCCGCAATTATTATGCCTTTTCATCTACTAAACTATTCTCCACTCAAATCAACCGCGCCATCAGAGCCTCTGCGCGAAGAACTTTTCTTTCTATGGGTATCCTCCGCTACTTCAATGCTGGGACCGGTTCCATGGGATCTGCTGGAATGTTTGCGTTTGCTACCGTGACTATGCTTGCTCTTGGAGGATTTCCCGCCAAACCACGACTTTGCCATGGTTTTTCCACTAAACGAACCTCCATTTTTCTTGCCAAAATATCCACCAAAGTATCCACCCCCGTCGCTTCCATAACTATAAGCACTGCCTCCGGCTGTTATTCTCCTACCCATCAACACCAACAAACCGGTAAGTATAAAGAACAACGGCATGTTATCGGAATTGATCACCACTCCTGGCAACACCGTTTCCGCCATAAATCCGCCACCGATTAATCCAAACAACAGGGCTCCAATATTCTTGAATCCACTGCCAATCCACAACACCAACCCACTGCCCATCCAAACAGCCCAGAAAATTGGCCAAAAACTTAATGCTTTCTTAGCCGCTACCTCCACACTTCCACCACCCAACTGCACAAACTTCCAAACTACACCGGCTAAAATCAACGAAGCTGCAAACGAAAATCTACGGAAACCTACCGTCCGTACCTGTCGTTTGATGAACTTAAATACCATAACTAACTTCGTTTATCCCGAAATATGATTCAATATTAGTACAAAACTATTTCTTAGACAACCCCTTAGCATCTCCGCACCAAGGGTAGCAGATAAAGTTTCTTAATGGAAGTTACAATTTAGTAAAACAACTACTGCTGGAACTACTTTGCGCCCAAAGCCTTGCGGATAATACCAACAATGCGATGCAATTGCCCTTCTGTTAAGTCACTTCCGCTAGGTAAACACAAGCCCCTGGCGAACAATTCCTCCGAAACTCCGTTGCCAAAATAGGGTGCAAACGAATATACCGGCTGCAAATGCATGGGCTTCCACAAGGGTCGGGATTCGATGTTCTGTTCTGCCAACACACCGCGCAATTGATCGGCCGTTACCGAAATTTTGGTAGGATCCAATAGGATACACGTCAACCAGCGGTTACTCAACGTACCCGATTCCTCCGATTGAAAACTAACTCCCGGAATATCGCCCAAATGCAAACGGTAAAAATCAAAATTACTTCTGCGCGAAGCAATTCTATCGCCCAATACCTCTATCTGGCCGCATCCCATCCCCGCCAAAACGTTGCTCAATCGGTAATTATAACCAATTTCCACGTGCTGATAATACGGATAATCCTCCCGAGCCTGGGTACCCAAATGCTTGGCATGATCCACCCACTGCTTATTGTTGGAAAGCATAGCGCCTCCCGCGGTAGTGGTAATAATTTTATTGCCGTTAAAACTCACAACCCCGATATCACCAAATGTTCCGCACTGCTGCCCTTTGTAGCTGCTACCCAAGGCTTCCGCAGCATCTTCTATAATAGGTATTCCGTATTTATGGGAAATTGCAATTAACTGATCCATTTTCGCCGGCATGCCGTAAATATGCACCGGGATAATCGCTTTGGGTTTACGCGTAGGAATCACATCCCCGTTCTGCGTGGCTACCAACCGATCGTCCATGCATCGCAAAATCGCCTGCTCCAACATATCCGGATCCATGTTCCAGGTGTCGCGCTCAGAATCCACAAATACCGGCGTAGCACCCAAATAAACCACAGGATTCGCCGAAGCCGCAAACGTTAAACTCTGACACAAAACGAAATCCCCGGGACCCACACCCAACACTTGCAAAGCCAAATGAATGGCCGATGTGCCGGAGTTAAAGGCTGCCACCTGTTCTGCACCGGTGACCTCCATGATTTTCGCTTCAAATAAATCTACGTTAGGTCCTAGCGGAGCCAACCAATTGCTTTCGAAAGCTCGTTGTATATACCTTTGCTCCCGACCACTCATGTGGGGAGGACTCAGCCAAATGCGATCCGGAGACGATGATTTCTTCTCCCGCTGCTTGGCACCCGCACCCAAAGAATCCGTACCAACTTCTTGGTTGCTGATGTTTGGGGTTTCATTGGTTCGCTCTTTTTTCAAGTTAAATAAAAATTAAGGCTGTTCACAAAGGGTAATACAAGTTTAACGCCAATTACCTGCGCAGACTGCATGCCAAGAACCCATAACCCCCAAATGTGAGTTATTATTAGGTTTTAATAAGCAGTTTACTACCTTCAAATCTCTACTAAACCCGAAATATGCAAATTATGGCACGGTACATAGCCCGTTGCCCAACTCAAACCAACCCCAAATCCACACAAAACCAAGTTGCCCGAAAAGGGTTTATCGTTAAAAACCTCTGTAGCCATCAACAACGGAATACTCGCACAACTGGTATTGCCGAAATCACGCAAATTACTCGGCGCTTTCTCTGTTGGAATTCCCAATTTCGATACAATTCGATCGTTCATCATTTTGTTGGCCTGATGAAACAAGAAATAATCCACCGTCCCAAAATCCAAATTCATGGCCGCCGCCAAACTCTTTACCGTTTTCGGCGCTCTGCTGATTCCAAAACCAAACACCTCCATGCCATCCAACCAAGAATGAACCTTGGCCCGAACAATCCCATCCCCATAATCGATCATTTCATACGATTCTGGAGTGGGTCGATTTCGAAATCCGCTGTGGGGGGTATAAATCGCCTGATATCCCGATCCATCGCTACCCAAATCGAAATGCATCGGAGCAGCGGTTGCATCAAATTGCAGCAACGTGGCCGAACCGCCATCGCCAAACAACAAATTTCTACTTTTATCCAAGGGCGACGACGTTAACGATGCCGTATCTCCTACCAACAACAAAGCATTGCCGATGCGGCCGGCGGAGACCAAAGAACTTAACACATACAATCCATATACGTAACCGCTACAACCCAAAGCCACATCAAATGCCAAGGTGGTTTTCGGCAATCCCAATTTGTCTTGCAAAATCACCGCCGTTGCTGGATTCCGAAAATCCGGCGTCTGGGTTACCAAAACCAACGCATCGATGCTGGATTTTTCTATGCCCATGTCCGATAACAATCGTTCCGCCGCTGCCTGACATAAATCCGCGGTAGTCATACCCTCTTCCACGCAGCGCCTGCGCTCTATCCCCACCGATTCAAACAACTTATCCAATTCCTCCTTCGTAAACAAAGGACTATCCCGATTTTCAACCACCCGTTTGGGTACCGCCGCCGAAACACCCGCTACTCGAACATGCTCTATTGTGATATTCGCCATGATTTAATTCTTTTATTTATCGCAAGGTAGTTCCGCCATCCACTACCAAGTTTGCCCCAGTAATCCAAGCCGCTTGGTCCGATGCCAAAAATACCACCGCTTCCGCTACTTCTTCCGGTTTCCCCA
>JBJOFM010000268.1:0-5324 GCA_046048755.1 Bacteroidota bacterium
CTGGATTAATCCATAAAGCAACCATTGCTACCGAAAGTAGAGCTGCATTAGCCGGAGGTGTAACCTCCTTCATGGAAATGCCTAATGTAAATCCACAATCAGTTACCTTAGAATTACTTGAACAGAAATATGCTATAGCCTCACATAATTCAGCGGTGAATTATTCTTTTTACTTAGGAGCAACTAACGATAATTTAGAAGAAATTAAACGGATTGATCCAGAAACCGTCTGTGGGGTTAAAATTTTCATGGGAAGTTCAACGGGTGATATGTTGGTAGATCGACAAAGAACCTTGGAAGGTATATTCAAGGAATCTCCAGTACTAATTGCAACGCATTGCGAATGCGAGACCCGAGTTAAAGATCGATTTAAGGATGCATTATCAACGTATGGTGAAAATATGGATCCATCCATGCATCCAGTTGTTAGGGATGAGGTAGCCTGCTATTTATCCTCTGCGTTGGCGGTGGAGTTGGCTACAAAATTTCAGTCCCGACTTCATGTATTGCATATTACTACAGCCCTGGAACTTTCTCTTTTTAGAAATGATATTCCACTTACTGATAAAAGGATAACTTCGGAAGTTTGTGTGCATCATTTGCATTTTACCGATGCCGATTATGCTACCTTGGGCAATTTAATTAAATGCAATCCAGCCATAAAAAAAGCAAGTAATAAAGCAGCATTGTGGGATGGGTTATTATCAGACAAATTGGATGTTATCGCAACCGATCATGCTCCTCATACTTGGGAGGAAAAGCAACAGGTTACTTCAAAAAGTCCAGCAGGATTGCCTTTGGTTCAACATTCTTTACAATTAATGTTAGATAACGTTGAATTGGGGAAATTAACCATTGAACGAATGGTAGAAAAAATGTGTCATAATCCTGCTATTATCTATGGAGTTAAAAATAGGGGATATATCAGAGAAGGTTTTGCCGCAGACTTAGTACTGGTATCAAAAACTCCTTATACCGTATCTAAAGAGAATATTCTATTCAAATGTGGGTGGTCGCCGTTGGAAAATCATACATTTAGTTACTCCATTGATAAGGTTTGGGTAAATGGCGTTTTAGGTTGGGATAATCAAACGGGATTAACCAATCAGTATAAACCCGAAAGATTGAGTTTTATTGTACGATAAAATTTAATTTCTACGCCTACGTGTGAAGAAACTCTTCAAAACATGATCTATTGGTTGAGCAATGTCACAGGCAATATATTCTATGTCCTGTTCTGTAAGTTTATCTTTTATTTTTTTAAGCCAAGAATACTGTGCGTTTGAATATGCCGATTGAATTTCCTCAGGTTGTAACTTTATCGATGTGCCTGTTTCTAAATCAACAAATCGGGTAGGTCTATTTTCCACCGATAAATCGATTTCGGTGGGTTGATGAAAAACATGAAAGATTACAATTTCGCATTTTAAAAACTTTAAAAAGGCTATACTTTTCCAAAAATTATTGGATTCTTGCGTGTTTTCACCGCCAAACAATAAATCACTAAAAAGCAGTACCAAACTTCTTCGATATACTTGCATAGATAGTTCATCTATCGAAATTGGATTGTTTTCAAATGGATATTGGTTCCCCTCCGTTGAATTGTCCCATTGCGCTTGCAGCATTCCTACTGCTTGCTGCCAATGACTAAGGGTACTTTTAATGGGTTGTTTGTAAACAAATCCTTTTTCATTAAATAAACCAATGGAAAAAGCGTCTTTTTGTTGCTGAAATAATAAGCTTAGTGTAGCCGCTGCTAAACAGCTAAATTTCAGTTTCAGCGGGTTTTCTGCAGGATATTTCATACTTCCCGAAATATCAACCCATAAATTAGCCCTTAAATTGGTTTCCTCGTTAAATTGTTTAATGTACTTTTTATCAGTCCGGGCTAGTAATTTCCAATCCAGATAACGAATACTTTCACCGGCATTGTAAGGCCTATGTTCGGCAAATTCAACCGAAAACCCGTGAAAAGGACTACTGTGAATTCCTGTTATAAATCCCTCTTTGGCTTTGCGGGCCAGTAATTCTAAATGGGCGTAATGTTGAACCTCTTCAATTAACATAAAAAAAGCTATCCCCGATGGAGGATAGCTACTAAGTTAGTGATTAATTAAATTATAATTGATTTTCAATTTTTGAAGCAATCATATTCTTAGGTACTGCGCCTACAATACGATCTACTACCTCTCCACCCTTAAATACCAAAAGGGTAGGGATGCTACGTACACCATAGTTGGCAGAAATGTCTGGGTTTTCATCCACATTTAACTTTCCAATTACGGCTTTACCCTCGTATTCGTTTGCCAATTCTTCCACTACAGGTCCGATCATTCTGCAAGGTCCACACCATTCAGCCCAAAAATCGACTAATACGGGTTTATCAGAGTTTAAAACAGTTTCTTGAAAATTGCTAGTTGTAAAAGTATGTGCCATGATAAATTTATTTAATGTACGAATTTACGATTTTTGCTCAATTCCAATGCCAAACAATGCAAAATCCAATTTTACCGGATCGTTGGGTAGAATTGTCCGCATCAATGCCGTTATGTCTTTGCAGCTCTGCCAATTTGCCACATCGCCTTCAATCAAATTTAATTGATTTGCCACGCGCAGTACATGTACATCCAACGGCAAATACAAGTCTTTTGAGTTAAATGATTGCCAAATTCCAAAATCAACAGTACTATTTTTACGAACCATCCATCGTAAAAACATGTTTAACCGCTTGCAAGCGCTGTTTTTCAATACCGAAGAAATGTGTTTTTCGGTACGATGTGGATGTTGTAATGAAAAAAAATACTCCCTAAATCCAATTAATGCAGCTTCAATAGGTTCGGAATTAAAAGAGGGCAGTACAGTTTTATTAAATTCAAGATCTGCATTTTCAGTTGCTTTACTGATTCTTAAATTCTCGTTAAAAGCACTTTCTAAGGAAGGAAAATTACTGTAATGGTATTGTAAAAAGTTGCAGAAATAGTTTAGGTCAGTTCCATTAAAGGTTCTGTGCACAAATGTGTTTAGTTTCTTAAACTCTTTATGAGTAGCATTTTTGATGAAATCATAGGGACTTTCGTCCATTAATGAACATAGTAATTCTCCGCTTCTAATTATAGATTTTCGATTGCCCCATGCGATGCATGATACAATAAATCCCATGATTTCAATGTCTTGTGGTAAATGAAATCTGTGAGGAATGCATATCGGATCATTGCCGATAAAGGTGTTTTTTTCGTGATAATCGGCACTCTCTAAAAGGAACTCTGCGATACCTGAAGGAACTTTCTCCGCAACAGATACTTTTTTAAGAGACATTACTCAGTAACAGCGTCTAACGCTTTCTGTAAATCGGCGATTAAATCATCTATATGTTCAATCCCAACACTTAATCGAATCAAACTGTCTTTTAAACCATTTGCTTCTCTTTCCTCTTTAGGAATGCTAGCGTGGGTCATGGTTGCTGGATGACCAACTAAACTTTCAACGCCCCCTAGACTTTCTGCTAACGAAAATAATTGGGTTGATTTTAAAAACTGCATGGCAGACTCTACGGAATCAGATTTCAAGGTGAAACTTATCATACCACCAAAATCTTTCATTTGTTTTTTTGCCACAGCATGGTTAAAATGATCTTCAAAACCGGGCCAGTACACTTGGCCAACTTTGGGGTGATTTTTTAACCATTGAGCAACAATTTTTCCGTTTTCACAATGTCTTTGCATTCGGATATGCAAGGTTTTTAATCCTCTTAATACCAAAAAACAATCCATTGGACCAGGAGTTGCTCCGCAAGAGTTTTGAATGAATGCTAGACTGTCTCTTAAATCTTGAGAGGAAGTACACAACACACCCATAACCACATCGCTGTGTCCGTTTAGGTATTTCGTGGCGGAGTGCATCACTATATCTGCACCTAATTTCGCAGGCTGCTGCAAATAAGGCGATGAAAATGTATTGTCTACTACAACAGTTGCTCCAACCGCTTTACCTAAGCTTGCTACTGATTCTATGTCGATAATTCTCAATAAAGGATTGGTTGGAGTTTCAATCCAAACCATTTTCGTTTGACTATTTATTGCTGATTTAACCGCCGATAAATCGGACATATCCACGAATTTGAACTTAATACCGTAGGGTTGGAATATTTTGGTGAATATCCTGTAAGTTCCTCCGTACAAATCGTTTGTAGAAACAACTTCATCACCGGGTTGTAAAAGTTTGATGCAAGCATCAACGGCACCCATTCCCGTACTGAAGCATAGGCCATGTTCCATGCCTTCTAGCGCAGCTAAATTCTTCTGTAAGACATCTCGGGTTGGATTTTGGGTTCTTGCATATTCGTAACCTTTATGATCACCAGGAGCAGCTTGCACATACGTACTTGTTTGGAAAATTGGGGTCATAATTGCACCCGTGCTAGGATCCGGTTCTATGCCTGCATGCAATACTAAAGTTTCAATATGCTGAGTTGATAATTCCATAATCCAAAATTACCATCTTCTTATTAGTTTGCCTAAATCAGACCCAATAATTTAAAAGGAACTGTTGTTTTTTTTAGGAAAGACCTAATACTACTTGCTTAACAGTTTCTGGGAAGTGACTAAATTCTAATCGATGAATTTTTTCGGCCAAGGAATCTGGACTGTCTAAATCGGTAATGGTGCAGGAAAATTGTTCAATAATATTTCCCTCATCGTAATGTTCATTAACCCAGTGAATGGTGATACCACTTACAGACTCTCTTTGTTCAATCACCGCTGAATGAACATTCATACCATACATTCCTTTCCCACCAAATTTAGGTAATAATGCGGGGTGAAGATTGATAACTCTTCCATGAACCAACTCAATTAATTCTCCTGGGAATCGCTTTAAAAAACCGGCTAATATGATTAAATCTGGCTCTTGGCTCTGAATTAATTCTCGCATGGAGTGAATATCATTCCAGGCTTCTTTGGTTATTAAATGTAAAGGTACGTTTAATCGATCCGAACGTTGAATAACACCAGCTTGAGGATTGTTGCAAATAATACCTATTATTTCGGCTACCTTGGAATTCTCAGGTTGTCTAAAAAAATGAATTAAGTTTTCGGCATTACTGCCACTACCCGAAGCAAAAATCAATAATCTTTTCGGACGATTTAATTCCATACAGATTCACTTGATTTTAAATAACGATGCAATTCACGCATTAACGGTAATCGAGATTGGTTGGGTGCAAATACAAAAGCATCCAGAATTATAGTTCGATTTAATTTCTTGTCAACAATATACCTACGAATAAATGGGCCTCTTCGCGTAGTGTTCAATTCACTGTACCATCC
>JBJOFM010000269.1:0-7452 GCA_046048755.1 Bacteroidota bacterium
CTTCTATATCTGGTGAGGTTTCTAGCTCCGGGACAAATTCAAAATCCGGCAATGCGTCCAACGCATCGGCCAATTTAGGTTCAAACGGGACCGTATCGGCAATAACCAATCCCAATCTGGGCAAACGTTTTAGTGGATTCATTGCGCAAGACGTAGAAAAAGTTGCCAAATCGTTGGGGTACGATTTCTCCGGTATCGATGCCGCACAAAACGATAAGGATTTGTACGGTTTGCGTTATTCTGAATTTGTTGTGCCGATGGTAAAAGCCATTCAAGAACAGCAGGTACAAATAGAAGAATTGAAAAAAATGAACTTGGAATTGATGAAAGAAATCCAAGCATTAAAAAAGTAAATCAGCCCATCCATCTTAGTAACGATTTATGAATTTCTGGAAACACAACCTACGGTATAGTACAACGGCGGGACGCGCTGTTTTCGTGACTATATTGGCTGTATTTCAGATTACTGCGTTATCGGCCCAAGGCTGGGTGCAAAACGGAGCGCAAGTGGTGGTGAACCAAGGTGCATATGTGGTACTCAAAGGCAATAACTGCAATTTTCTAGCACAGCGAAATTCCAAATTCACCTTCAAAGGCGTGGGATACCTGCTGGTAGCTGGGAATTTCACCAACAACACCTCCTCCCCTCTTTTCACCACCAACTGGGGAGAAGTAACCTTAAACGGAACCACACAACAGAGTATTGGCGGAAACGGAATTACGGCTTTCCCCAGTTTATACATCAAAAGCACGGTAAATCCCAAATTAACGTTCACGGTTCTCGTTGGAGGCGGATACAACAAAGGAGGCGATGGTATTCTGGCGTTGTACGATAAACAACTGCTACTAAATGCACAGAAGTTAATCATCAACAACAAATCGGAATCCGCCATGACCTATACCACCGGCGGGTTGGTTTCGGAAACCTTTCCTACCGCAGGCTATGGAATAGTGCAATGGAATATACGAACTGCCGGTGCGGGCCCGCTGTATAGAATACCGTTTCAAACTGCTTCGGGTCAGAATATACCCTTTGATTTAAATGTTAAGAACATTGGTTCTGAAACCACGGATTCTGGTTTTGTAACCGTGGCCACCTACCCAACCCCAACGGCTTCCTTGCCCAATAACCGACCCCTGCCATTCAGCGTTCCGCACGTTAGAAACGAATACGGAGTGGAAAATGCACGGCGAATGCTAGACCGGTTCTGGGTAATTACCGATGGAGGATACCGAACTGCGCCCGAAATTAGTACCCAATTCACCTATTTGGATGCAGAACATAGCACCGGCACCAACACCATCAAGGAAGGAAACATGGGGGCAGTGCGATGGGATGTTTACAACAATAAATGGAGCTATCCGGTAAAGTCTAGAGTATCGCCGGGCAACAATACCCTGCTCTATCACGGAGGCAGTAATTTTTCCGGAATTTGGACGTTGAGCGATACAACACCCTGTCCTTCGGCCAATTTCGCTACGTTTGGAAAATGCGAAAAAGACTCGGTGCTATTCACGGATCTAAGTACGGTAGTGGACGATACGTTGGTGCGATGGCGTTGGGATTATGCCAACGGAAATACCGGATACGGCGATAGTTCCGTGGCCCATTTTTCCCCAAGCGGGATATACAAACCCAGATTGATCGTTACTGCGGCTAGCGGTTGTTCCGATACCTTATACAAACAAATCAATATACTGGGAGCTCCCCAAGCCAATTTCACGGTTGAAGATACCTGTGAAAACACGGTGGTAAAATTCAATTCCCTCACTTCCCCCGGCAGCGGATTCATTGCTAGCGAATATTGGTGGTTTGGCGATGGAACCACCTACAGCGGCAAAAGCCCCACCCATTATTATGGATCTTCGGGAAATCCAACCTTGCAATACATTGTCTACAACACCAACCTTTGCAAAGACACCGTCACACGAACACTGTATATCGCACCCAAACCCTATGCCTCCTTCATGGTAAAACCGGATTGCGAAGATCTAACATTCCCATTCACCAACTATTCTACCCCTGGCGGCGGCAGTATTACCGATTATGCATGGACTTTCGGAAACGGTAAACGCAGCAATCAACGAAACGAACTGGTTACCTATTACGATTCCGGCACCTTCCCCGTTAAACTTATTGTAACCAACAGCTTTGGCTGTAAAGACACCGATGATTATAACCTTCGTGTCTTCCCAAGAGCCATCGCCAATTTTAAATACAGCCCAGATTTCCCCGAAATGACCAACCCCGTTTATTTTAATAATTTGTCGGGAATCTCAGACCGATGGGATTGGGAATTTGGTGATGGATACTACGATAACACCCAAAATCCGATACATCCCTTTGCTATGTTCGGGGTTTATAAAACCACCTTAATCGCCAATAACCAGTACAATTGCCCAGATACCTTTTCGCGCAACATAAAAATTAAATCCAAAAAGCTCTATTGGTTTCCCAATGCATTTTCCCCAGGGAATACCGAGGGCTTAAACGACAAATTCGGCATGGAAACCCCCTTAATTATAACCGATTATAACTTAGTCATCTACGATCGTTGGGGTGGAGTTATGTTCCAATCCAATGACCAATTTACCAAATGGGATGGTAGAATGGGAGCCGATTTAGTGCAAAGCGGAGTGTATATCTACGATGTTACATTCAAATCCCCCGAAATGGAGTTCATGCACTACAAAGGGGATGTATTGGTGTTGCGATAATTTCTCTTTTATCAGAAACACCTCTTCCCTACTACCAAAAAATAGGTAAAACCCGAAGAGAATTACACGCCTTTACTACCCTTTTTCTACCTTATTTCTACCTATTTTCAATCTGTTTTCTATCCTTTTTCTTTATTTTCCCTATCCTTTCTCTATCCAATTTCCAGTAATTTCGATATGGTTCCGATGCAGTTTCAGCATGTTCCGTTGCTCCATTTTTTTCAGCAATCGGCTCACAACCTCCCTGCTAGAATTCAAATCGTTGGCGATGGTTTGGTGATTGATGGGAATATCGGCACAGCCACAACTTTGGTATTGCTTCTTCAAGTAAAATTCCAATCGTTCGTCCATGGATCGGAAAGCCACATTGTCCAATACCATCAGCAATTCCTCAAACCGTTCCCGGTACGTCGCGATTACAAATTCGTACCAAGTACGGTAGGTTTTCATCCATTCGTTCATCTGCGTTAATGGCAGAAACAACAACGAAGACGCATCCACCGCAACCGCTGAAACCTCTGAATCTACACGGCGTGCCGCACAACTCAACGACACTGCACAAGCCTGACCCGGACTCAAATAATACATAAAAAACTCCCAGCCTTCATCGTCCTGTCTATAGATTTTCAATCGCCCAGACAACACCAAAACCGCACTATTTACTGCCTGACCCGTCCGTATAATTTCCTCTCCAGCCGCAAACTCTTTCACCGTAATGGTCTCCTCCAACTCCTCCAACAACTGTGGCTCAAACTGAGGAAAAACCGACTGTAACTGCTGTGCGTCCATGATGTTCAAAGATAATTAATCCGCCGACAGCACAAAAAATGTTTTACATATACATTTATTAACGATATCACATTCAAAACAAAAAATCTCACTTTTTCTAACATGGACCTCATCTTGTCAAACCAATGTATTGGAAACTAAGTAATGTAAAATAAATGTCAACCTATGGATTTATTGAGTAAATTTGTTCTCACTACCCCATTTATAATTAATCAATGAGGATCAAACAATTACGTACCTGGACAACCAGCATTTTGCTGTTATCTGTCGCTTTTATCGCTTGTAAAAAGTCGAACCTCGACCTAAACAAATACGATAACCTAAAAATAAAGCCCGAAGTTTTGGTGCCTTTGGCTCAGATATCTACCAATGCTTGGGATCTTTTGAAGAATGTAGATAGCATCCGCCGAGACGGAGATGGGTTGATCCGCTTTGTTGTTTCCGATTCATTGGGAAGCATCGGAGCCGATTCGATCCTGAAAAAAATAAGCCTACCCTCGGCCGATGTAAAATTCAAATTGGGAGAGATCGACGTACCTGCCATCAACCGCACCCAATCAACCACCTTGGGGGACTTGGTGAAAACGATGAACGATACGTTGAAGTTCATATTTAATACCTACGACGGAAAAGACACCTTGTTTCCGGCTATCGACAAAAGTTCTACCGACACCACCCATACGGGTAAGGCCACCAATTTCGAATACCTAAATATTTCCAAAGGGTATTTGGTATTTACCCTTACCAACAATTTCCCTGTTGAGTTTACAAACATTCAAGTTACTATCGGCGACAATACCGATAACTCCGTGCTTGGAGTACTGAACTATAGCAACGTTTTACCGGGAGCATCGGCCAAAGACTCCATTCCGTTGGGCGGCAAAAAATTGAGCAACGACTTAAACTACAGTATCAATAAGCTAAAGAGTTTTGAAAGTCCCACCAATGTGCGAATAGACCAAACCGACGATATTGTGATCGCTATCAGTGGTTCGGGAATGCGATGTGTAGGCGGTAAAGCCGAAATTCCTTCGCAAAACATGCCAACGCAACTGATGCATTTAAACATGAGTTCGCAGACCGATGATTACAAAATTAGAAATATAGAATTTGGTAACGCGGCAATTCCGTTTACGGCGGAATCCAAATTTGCGGAAAATTTTGAGCTTGCCATCAACTTCCCTGATGCCACCGTGGGTGGATCGCCCCTCACCAACACCAATATCACCTTACCCACAGGAAGTAAAGCCGGGGTATTTGATTTGAGCAACGCCAAAGTATTCTTGGGGGCTGTAGACACCTTAACCCACAACATGTTGCGCGTATCGGTTCAACCATCCATTACGTCCTCCGGGAAAATGGTATTGTTCGATTCTTCCGATTTCGTAAAAATTTCCGTAGATCCTTCGGCTATCGAACTAAAATATGTAGACGGATATTTGGGTAGTAGGTCCTTCTCCTTGAGTGACGAAACCATTTCCTTCCCCGATTTGGAGCGCTTTGCCAAGGGAATTACCCTCACCAATCCTAAAATGACCATTCGCGTGAAGAATTCGTTTGGTCTTCCCATCCAAGTGAATTTGGAATTGGTGGCTAAAAACGACAAAGGAGCAACAGTGGATGTAGATCCAGACTCCATGGTATTTGGTTTCCCTAGCATCGCGAATGCAGGAACTACCGTCAGCAGCACCTTTAGCATCGACAAAGACAATTCCAACATTGTTCCTGCCTTGGCCTTACCGCCTACCGAATTTATGGTAAAAGGAACGGCTTACATCAACAAGGAAGGATTTAAAGGATACAACGATTTTGTAGGCGATTACAGTCGGCTTTCGTTGGCATTTGAAGCCAATGTGCCGATGAGTTTGATGGCGAAAGACATCATCATTCAAGACACTTCCAACGACGTAAGCAGCACCTTGGATGGCGCTGAAGCCTTTGAATTTTTGGAGTTGAAGATAAAAACCATCAACGGATTTCCCATGGATGGAACCTTGGATTTGATTTTTGTGGATTCGGCTTACAATGCCTTGGATTCTGTAACCAACACTACCCTAATTGCTTCGGGGGTTCCCAATGCAACGGGCGATGTTATAACAGCAACCGAAAACAATACCAGTTTCTTGCTTAGCAACAGCATTTTGCAGAATATTGGCGGCGGAAAATGCAAGTATATCCTGTTTAAAATCAAGTTGAACACCTATTCCAACGGTTCGGTTTCGGTAAATGTGAAAGCAGAGAATCGACTGTTTGTGGCGCTGGCATTTAGAGGCAAATTGAGTGGACAATAAGAACATGGAGAAGAAAACGATGAAAAAGAACACATTCCTTTCCCTAGCAATTGCTACAATTTCGCTAACATCCTCCACCGCACTATTTGCTCAACCGGGATTTGATTTCAACAATAGACACCTCGCCCAATCGAACAGCCTGAATCCAGCATTTATTCCACAATACGGATTTACCTTGGGTGGTGGTTTATTAACCAATTTTTATAGTCCAGGTTTTTCGGCCAAAGACATTTTTGATCCATCGTTGGATGCAGAAAGTACCATCCGCGATTTTATCCGCGACCCCAAGAAATCCATCGGATTGCAAGGGTATGTAAACGTTGATTTACTGAATATTGCTTTAAAGGCACGCAGAAATTACATAGCCTTCAACGCGGGACTACAGGTGGGTGCCGAAGTTGCCCTCCCCAAGGATTTGGTAGGATTAGCAATGTTTGGTAATGCTGAATACCGCGACCGACCCGCAATGATAGATTTCTCGGGCAACAAATTCAATGCATACTTGGAACGAAAAATCACTTTTGCCCGACAGATTACCAACCAGTTGACCGTAGGGGGAAGCTACAGTGCATTAAATGGTATCGCCGATTTTTCCATCAACAAAGCCTACGCATCCATAAAAACCGATACCAGCGCCGAGTCGTTTTACGCGTGGGAATTGGGCGCAGGAGCGGATATACGGTATTCCTTGCTAGGAGTAAATATTGAACAAATGCTGAGCGATACTTCCGGGAACTATGATCCGGGAACTATTGCCGCGGACAACGCCGCCAAATTACTTACCAGCAACAAAGGACGAACCTTTGGATTGGGAGCGGTTTACCGATTAAATGAGAAAATGCGTATATCGGCCAGTGCCACCAACATGGGTTCCATTACTTGGAATTTAGGAGCCGAACAATTCAAACTCAACGATGCTACCTTCCGATTCTCAGGAATAGACACATCCATGCAAGACAGTTTATCCAATTTGGGAACTATTTTGATGGATACATTAAAAAACACATTCGTCTACAGCACTATTTCTGGAGGCAGTTATGTACAAAAGTTTAAACCTCGATATGTATTGGGCTTTGAGTATTTCGTAACGCCTCGCACATATTTTCAAGTTGTGGGCGGAACCGGATTTGGATTAAATGGCGATAAATCGTTTTTAACGGTGAACGCACACCAAGAGTTATGGGAATTGGTTGATTTACGCGTGGGTCTTACCCGTTTCGATTTCCAAAACCCAACCCACACCCTAACGGTTGGGGCGAGTTTGAACATGGGACCATTTCAACCTTGGTTTAATGTGAGCACTTCCGGTTTTATTGCTCCCATCGACAACGTGAGGTATTTTTCTCTACGCATGGGCTTTAACCTGAATATCGGTTGGTGCAAAGACCGCGATAATGACGGTGTTAAAGATAGAAAAGATAGTTGCCACAAAACCTGGGGAGCACGCAGCAATAACGGTTGCGAGTTGGGTTATTTGGGCCCAGCCATGAAGTACGACGGTACGGACGGCATGCTGGGGGATTCTTCCTTGATCATGTACATCGATACCACCCCGCAGAAAGATTATCGGGCGAAACCCAAGAAAGTAGACGAAGCCACCCTAATCGTTGAGAAGGTTGAGTCGAACGGTTCTACATCAGGCTCCACCGCCGAC
>JBJOFM010000270.1:0-2872 GCA_046048755.1 Bacteroidota bacterium
GTTAACAGGTCAATCCATGTGGGCACTTCTAACCGCAGCAGGTGCATTATCGGCCATTATTTTACTCGTATTTAAAGATACCATTACAGGTCTCGTAGCGTCCATTCAAATCTCTTCAAACGATATTATACGAATTGGTGATTCGATAGAAGTTCCTAAATATGGTGCGGATGGCGAAGTAATAGAAATCACACTAACAACCATTAAAGTTAGAAATGGAGATAATACAATAACCACCATTCCAACCTCTGCTCCCATTACCGATTCATTCCGAAATTGGCGAGGAATGGAGGAATCCGGATTCAAACGTATCAAACGATCAACCAACCTGAAAATTACCTCCGTTTCGTTTTTAACTACAGAAATAATTGAAAAAATACAAACACTACCCTTACCCTTTAAAGACCTTAATAATCTGCAACATAACCCCACTATCACTAATCTTACAGTGTATCGAACCTACCTGCTGCAATATTTAAAAACCCATCCCAAAATAAGCGCAAAAAAACCCTGCTCCGTAAACCTCTTGCCTACTACGGATAAAGGTGTTCCCATTGAAATCTATTGTTTCACAAAAGAAAAGGATTGGCCAGGACACGATGAACTATTGTCTGAAATCACAGAACATATCATTGCGTCTGTCGAATATTTTGGCTTGGAAATCCACGAAAGCCCTTCGGCGGCAAAACCTATTAAATCCTAAATTACATTTGTACGATGCTCATTAAAATTCCTCGTTGGTTTATACTTTCACTCTCCGCCTTTTTCCTGAGTCAAGGCTCAAAGATGAGCGAAACATTATTTGAATATGCTAAGAACTTAGAAATTTTTAGTGAGCTTTATAAAGAACTGGGAACCAATTACGTAGATGAAGTAGAGCCCGGAAAATTGATGAAAACGGGCATCGATGCTATGTTAAAATCCTTGGATCCTTACACGGTATATTTTTCCGAATACCAAGCCGAGGAAGCCCTGATGGATAGGCAAGGTCAATATGGAGGTGTGGGTTGTAGAACCATTATCCGAAACAACTACCCTGTGGTTGTAGAAATTATGGAAGGATATGCATTTAATAAAGCGGGCATACAGATAGGCGATATCATAACTCAATACAACGGAAACGATTTAAAGGGAAAATCAACCGATGAATTAATGGTACTCATGCGAGGAGCCCCCAATTCTTCATTTACAGTCACCATTCAACGTCAAGGTAAAACCCTAAACAAAACGGTTACACGAATGGTAATTAAAACCAGCAGTGTATCATTCAATAAATTACTATCCAATGATATTGCTTACATAAAACTGGAAGAATTCGACCAATCCGCAGCGGCTGAAATAGAAAAATCACTAAAAGAAATGATGTCCAAAACTACCCTGAAAGGAGTGGTTTTAGATTTACGAGATAATGGAGGGGGATTGTTAGATCAAGCAGTAAAAATTGTTGGTCTATTTGTAGGCGAAAACCAGTTGGTAGTGAATTTAAAAGGCCAGAATCCTCAAGGACCCAAAAACTGGATAACACCGAATAAAGCTATACTGCCTAATACCCCATTGGTAGTACTTATAAATGAGCGTTCCGCTTCCGCTTCCGAAGTAGTGAGTGGCAGTTTACAAGATTTAGATCGTGCCGTAATCATGGGTCAAACTAGTTTTGGAAAAGGCTTAGTTCAGAATTATATTTCTCTCCCCTATCGAACCCAAATAAAAATTACCACGGCCAAGTATTATACTCCAAGCGGCCGATGCATTCAACGATTAAACTATGACCAAAAAGACGAACAAGGGAACGCCACTACCAAATCAGCTAATCAAAAACTACAATTTAAAACCAGAAATGGTAGAGTTGTACTCGATGGTGGTGGAATAGACCCCGATATTCAAACCGATGCATTTCAAGGATCTGAAATACTCAAATGGTTAAATCAACATTATATTTTGTTTGATTGGTGCAACCAATGGGCATTAACAAAAACAGACACAACCAATTTTACAGTTAATGCCGCAGAATGGCAACAGTTTATATCGTTTGCCGCTAAGCAATCCACATTAGTTATGGCCGAAAATTGGAAGAAAAGTTTAGGGAAATCAGAAATCTACCCTTCCCAATTAAAACCCTTCGAAACGATTGAAATAAAAAACAACATTGTTAAAGACTTGGAAGCCAATAAGTCGTCCATTCAATACAAACTTATCTCAGAAATTATGCAGCGTAAGCTATCCAGAACTAGCTACTTGCAACAATATCTGAATCTTGATTCTGAGCTTAAACAAGCCCAAGATATATTACTTAACCCCGACAAATACAATAAAATTTTAAAGCCGTAACCATTCAATGCAAATAATCATCCTATTTCTCATTGGCTCGCTGGGTGGTTTATTGGCAGGTCTACTTGGGGTAGGCGGAGGACTTATTTTCATTCCCGTAATTGAACATTATTTAAAACCCTACCACCTATCCTCCACCGAAAATGTAAAATACATTTTGGCTAATTCCATTGCCATTGTTTTTGCTTCTGGGTTGTCCGGAATCTATCGACAAATAAAAATGGGGTCCTGGCAATGGAAAGCAAGTTTACTGATAGGTATTCCAGGTGCAATTGCCTCGTTTCTCACCACCTTTGCAATAAAACATGGAACTTGGTATCAAAAATCAGATTTCCAATGGGTTTTTCTTGGATTTTTACTCATTTCCATCGCCAATATGATTTGGGGGAAGTCAAAAAACTCCAGTGAAATTGACCTAGAAATACCATCGCAAATTGACCCGTGGAAAACAATTAGCATTGGAATTTTCGCAGGAATTACCGTTTCTTTATCCGGACTGGGTGGAGGGATGGTTATGGTACCCCTGTTTCGTATTCTATTAAAT
>JBJOFM010000271.1:0-4548 GCA_046048755.1 Bacteroidota bacterium
ATTATGTTGGGAACGACATGCAACTTCCAAGATTAGAAAAGCAGAAGATTTGTTTTCGTTGAAGACCTACGGTTTTCGTGGCGAGGCGATGGCTTCTATCGCCGCCGTTGCTCAGGTGGAAATGAAAACCAGAAGAGAATTGGATGAATATGCTCAATTTATACGAATTGAAGCCTCGGAGGTGTTGGAACAACGTCCAGAAGCAGCACCGGTTGGTACGACTATTACCATAAAAAATTTGTTTTATAATATTCCGGCGCGTAGAAATTTCTTAAAAAGTATACCCGTTGAAACGAAGCATATTGTAGAAGAATTTATGCGTCAGGCGATGGCAAATCCTCAGGTTGCTTTTGCCTTTTATAACAATCAGCAAGAAGTTTATAAATTTCCAATTCAGCCATTGAAGGACCGATTGTTATCGGCTCTAGGACGAAAAAAATCCGAGGATTTAATAGCCGTTTCGGAGGATACAGAAATTGTTAAAATCACAGGATTTGTTGGAGCTCCGGAGACTTCGAAGAAAACCCGGGGGGATCAGTATTTTTTTGTTAATGGACGATTTATACGAAGCTCGTATTTTCATCATGCGGTGCAAGGTGCTTACGAAGGCTTGATTGAAGCCGATACCCATGCATTGTACACGTTGTTTCTTGAAATTGATCCCGCCAAGGTGGATGTGAATGTGCACCCTACCAAAACAGAGGTAAAATTTGAAGATGAAAAATACCTCTACAATATTCTAAAAGCTGCGGTGAGAAAGTCGTTGGGAACGTTTGTAATTCAACCGAAAATCGGTTTTGACACGGTTGATAATGGGGGAGCTAATTCTTGGAATATCGATTTGTCTACAAATCCATCCCATTTCGAAACACTGTTGCGAGCGAAACCATCGGACTTGTCAGGTTCTGTGCTTGGTAATAATAGCAGCAGTACTTCGGGCACAGCCATGGATAAGAATTATAATCCATTTAATAATGGAGATTCTCAGCCCTACAAACGCGAATATGGTCAGGATTGGCAGCGGGTTTTAGGATCCATCGAAACGGGCGGCCGCATGGAATCCTCCAGTCCGATAGAAGGCAACGTATCGACTCCTGATGAAGGTCCATCCAATGAGTCCAAAGTATTCGGATCATTGGGAAATCATGGTTCTCAGTCAGGGGAATTATTTACTGAAGTTCATGGGGCTGAGGTAAAAGGTGGTTTCCCGTTGGGGGATTCCTACTGGGTAATGCCTATGAATCAGAAATTGCTTGTTTTCCGAATACAATATTTGCAGCAACGTTTATATTTTGAAAAATACCGGGAGACATTGTCGATTCGAAAAGGCGCCAGTCAATCTTTACTTTTTCCAAGGATGATTGAATTGAATCCAGCCCATTTAGCGCTGGCATTGGATTTACAATCGGAACTGGGTGCATTGGGCTTTGATTTTAGTCATTTTGGAGGAAACTCAATCATTGTGAATGGATTACCACCTCAATTATCGCAAGGAGATGAACAAAAGTTACTGGAGCAGATGTTGGAGGACTATATGCATACGGGCGGTGACGTGAAATTGGAGAGGCAAAATAGCATGGCTTTAACCATGGCGCGGTTCGCCGCTAATCGGTCTGCTGCTAGTTTATCGGAAAAAGAAATACTTTCGTTGGTTCAGGATTTGTTTTCTTTACCTCATCCCGAGGTTACCTTTGATGGAAAGGTGATATTTGTAGAAATTTCGCAAAGTCAATTGTTCGAAGCATTTAATAAACACAGAAAATAACAACTATGCCATACATCCCAGTTGGATTAAAGAATTTATTGATTATCATGGCCTTGATAGGACTGGCACAGGTAGCCTTGCCGCGGGTGGGAATTGATAGTTTATTCATGTATTTATTCTATCCCGATAGTCCTTGGTTTAGACCTTGGCAGTTAATCACCCACATATTTTGTCACGGTAGTATTTCTCACTTTCTTTTCAATGGAATTGCGTTATTTTCATTCGGGGCGATTGTAGAAATGCGTCTTGGAACGCAGCGGTTTCTGCTGTTATTTTTCTTGAGTGCTTTAGGGGCTGTGGCTTTGCATTTTGGAAACATAGCTTGGCAATTGTACGAACAAGCAGGTACCATCATGCCCAATCACACGATTCCGGGGATTTCCGTACCCTACGGACCCATGGTTGGAGCCAGTGGGGCGGTTTATGGTGTAATGGTTGCTTTTGCCATGTTGTATCCAAACGAATCGTTGCTTTTTTTGTTTATTCCATATCCCATCAAAGCGAAATATTTAGTTTCTGCGATGATAGGATTGGATTTACTGCTCGCTTTGGGTCAGTTTGAAGGAGATATCGTTGCCCATTATGCCCACTTAGGGGGTGCTTTAATTGGATTGCTATTTACCTTCTTGTGGAAACGGAGATTATTTATTTAGCACAGTTTTTATATTCGAAGAATAGAACCAAGAACCAATAAATACGACACTCATGGACGTTCGAAATTTTAAATTTTGGGATAATCAACGGGGGGCTATTGGTAATTTGGTGGTCATTTTCATTACGGTTTGGGTATTGAGTTTAATCCCCATTATCGATCGCTTTTTGCATGTATATTTTGCGTTTCATCCCTTACCCAATGGTATTGTTAAACCTTGGGGATTTGTAACGTATATATTTGTCCATCAAGGATTTTTTCATATGCTTTCCAATGCCTTGTGGTTGTATTTTATTGGAATTATTTTGCAAGATTTGGTAGGCGATAAAATCTTATTGAAGTTGTTTTTCTGGGGTGGATTTTTTGGATCCGTGTTGTTTCAATTGTTTTACTCTTTTTGGTTAGGACCTGAATCGAGACTTGCCTTTGGAGGCTTAGTTGGGGCGTCTGGAGGAGTATCGGCTGTGGTTATAGGAACCGCTATTTTCTCCCCATTCTACCGCGTATTTCTATTTGGAATATTTGAAGTTGAACTTCGATGGATAGCCGTCGCAAAAGTAGTGTTAGACATTGCCGGTGCCATGGGTGATGTGAATCAGGGAGGTTTTATTTGTCATTTGGGAGGTATCCTATTTGCGGTAATTTATGTGTATGGTTACCTCAAAGGAAATATGCCCGGATGGATGGATGAGATGTTTTTGTCGATAGAAAATGTGTTTGGCAAAGGCAATCGAAAAAGCAAGTCGATTTTGGCCATGTCATCAAACAGAAATACTCGAAATGCAGGTAAATCGGGTCAATCGAACCGATCGTCATCGGAATTTTTAAACGCAACTGGCGGTTCGAGTTTTCGGGGAACTTCCAACCATGGAGGTGCGGATCATACCATGAAAAGTGGCACAACCAAAGGATTTACGAACGAAGAAGAAGTAAATCAGATATTGGATAAAATCGCTCAAGTAGGGTATCAAAATTTAACCGATAAAGAACGAGAAGTGCTTTTTAAAGCCAGTAAAGAATAGCAGAATTTCTGAAGGGAATTGATTCTTTTAGAAAAAAAATACATCTTTGAAAAATGCGCAGCATCCTCAATTGGATCATCTTTCCATTAACCTTGGTGGTGGCTGTTTTATTAATTGTTTCTGGGCAATCGCCGTTGGTAAGTCCTCAAACATCCACATGGATAGCTTTGTTGGGTCTGGGGTTTCCCATTTTATTTCTGTTGAATTTTTCCATTTTAGTGTATTGGTTAGTTCAATTGAAATGGCGAACACTGATTCCGTTGGCGGTTCTGTTGTTGAATTTAGGTCAAGCATCGTTGTATGTGCAATTCAATGGTAATTCTTCCACGGACGGAGGTGTTAATACTGCGGCTGATAGCACAGAAAAAGTAGTACCGCTGAAAGTCTTAACCTATAACACCGGCTTGTTTGGGTATTTTCAGGATCGTTGGGATTTGGACGATGTATGTAATCGATTATCAAAAGAAAACGCCGATATCATTTGTTTACAGGAAGTGTATTCCAAGGTAGGATCCATGGCTGTTTTAGAACAAACGCTACGCAAAAAATTGAATTTCGATTATGGGCAGTATCATTTATTGAGTCCAAAACGACCCTATGGGATGATAATACTTTCGAAATACCCTATTAAAAAATGGATGCCGGTGAGGTTTTCGGGTAAAACAGGAAACACGGCAATGTGGGCAGATATTCAGGTTAGCAAAAGCGTTGGGGATATGAATTTCAAGCAAAAATTCCGGATATATAATATTCATTTACAATCATTTAAGTTTGGTAAGCAGGATTATTCTTATATCGAAAATCAAGGTCAGAATGACGATGGCAAATTGGATATAGACGGTTCAAAAGGAATCGTGCATCGATTAAGAAAGGGGTATGAAGTACGTGCCACTCAAGTGAGTAGATTGTTGGCTGAGTTTGAGAAGACGGAATCTCCCAAAATTGTGTGTGGCGATATGAATGATGTACCGGTAAGTTATAGTTACAGGCAGCTATCCAAAGGCATGAAAGACGCCTTTGTTGAAGCGGGTTTTGGGTTGGAAACTACCTATAAAGGACCCTTTCCTAGCTTTAGAATTGATTATTTATTTTGCGATGGTTCCTTGGCA
>JBJOFM010000272.1:0-2991 GCA_046048755.1 Bacteroidota bacterium
CGATTTACGCCAACAGTGGGTGAAGAACTCGCTAATAAAGAGGAACTTATGGTTATTGTTGCCAAAATGGCCAAAGGTTTTATGGTGAAAGAACGCAATGCCAATATCGAAAATGGAAGACTTCTTAAAATATTCATACTCTTAGAATTCTGCAATTTACGCGTTTAACCCATAGAACAAAAAAAATCGGGCCGATATGACCCGATTTCATGAATAATCTTATCTGCATTGTTGAACTAATTAAACAATTAGCTCCAGCTTTCCTCCCTGAAAGAGAAAATATCATGATTACCTCAAAAGGACTGATGTAGTTTTATTTGGGTGTATATCCCCATTTGTATTTGTATATTTTATTATTTATTTTCTGGCTTTTGGGGTTTCAGTTTCTTGGCCGTGCTTTCTAACTGTTTCACAAAGTGTTTTTCTGCTTCAGTCAATTCGTTTTTAATTTGTTCCGAATATTTCTCATACTCGGCAGTGGCCTTCTTGAGTGCCTGTTGATGGCTAATAGTTCCGGCATGAAGCAGAATATCGTTTCCGGTCATTCGCAAGAAATCATCTAAGCGTTCAATCCAATCTTTCATATACATGGGCTGGCGGTTCAGTGCCTGCAACTCTGCCAATTCCAAGTATGCCGTTACCATTCTGTTTAGCACATTCAGTTCTTCTTCATTCAAATAGTTTTTGGCTATTTCGGTCTCCTGCTTTGTCGGCTTGCTTCCTTTAATGTGTGTTAGTCCTAAGTTTGGTTTATTGGCATCAATGCGTTGATAAATGATTTCAGCTGCGGTGTGTCCGTGTGCCGCCCAATGCATTTTGTTCTGAACAGTTTGAAAAAACTGTATGGACATTTCCAGTTTCGGATCATAATCAATACTGGTAGCATAAATATCCAATACCTTTCTCCAAAACACTTTTTCGGAACTTCGTATGTCCCGAATACGAGCCAGTAATTCTTCAAAATAGTTGCCTCCACCAGCTTGTTTGAGCAACTCATCATTCATGGTAAAACCTTTTACAATGTATTCACGAAGCCTTGCTGTTGCCCACTGCCGGAACTTCGTGCCCTGATGGCTTTTTACCCTGTAGCCTACCGAAATGATTACGTCCAGGTTGTAGAAGGCAGTATTGTAGTTTTTGCCATCTGCGGCAGTTGTTCGGAAATTCCGAACAACTGAATCCGAATCCAACTCACCCTCTTCAAAAATATTCTTAATATGCTCACTTACAGTTGCTTTTGATTTTTGAAAGAGCTCACACAATTGAGCTTGTGTAAGCCAAACGGTCTCGTCTTCTAAACGAGTTTCTATTTTGGTTTTACCGTCCTCTGTTTGATATATGATGATGTTACTTTCTGCCATTTCGATTAACTTTTAATGACCATTTTGATGACGTCAACGAAATGATCCAATACCGCTTCCCTATTGGTTTTACAACTTTCCTTTGCCTTGTCCACAGCATTGAGGAAGTTTCGCCAGCCAGAATAGCAAAGTAGCACTTGAAGTTCCCTGGCAAGCCAATACTCAACACCGACTTGCTCGTAGGCGGACTTCCCGAAGGATTTATTTAGTTTAAAGATTGTCCCCTGTCCCATAATGATTTATTTAGCCTCTAAATATCTCTAAAGAGATTCTTTTACAACGAAAACTAAGCCATCGTGAATTCAGCACTATCGATAGCACAATTGATAGCACCATTTTCGATTATGGCGTTGTCTTTCATGTATTTGATGCAATTCCATTCATCTTTTACATTCATTGCTTTCATGATGGATTGAGTGAGTTCGGGAATGGTCATCAACGTCAATTACGGGAACTGTCTCCAAAAAAAGCTATAAGCAGAAATGGATAGATCCGATTATACGAAACGGAAAGCGCTTCCGCCGTACACGGCCTGATCGCCCAATTCCTCTTCGATACGCAATAGTTGGTTGTATTTCGACATTCTATCCGAACGAGAAGCACTACCGGTTTTGATTTGCCCAGAATTCATAGCAACCGCTAAATCCGCAATGGTATTATCTTCGGTTTCGCCGCTACGGTGACTCATTACATTGCTGTAACGATTACGGGTAGCCAAATTGATCGCATTCAAGGTTTCGGTCAGGGTTCCAATTTGATTTACTTTAATCAAAATAGAATTGGCAATACCTTCGTTGATACCGCGTTGTAAACGATTCACGTTGGTAACAAACAAATCATCCCCTACTAACTGAATTTTATTTCCCAAACGCTCCGTCATCAACTTCCAACTGTTCCAATCGTCTTCAGCACATCCGTCTTCGATGGAAATAATGGGATAACGCTTGCACCAATCTTCCCAATAGGATACCATTTCCTCACCGGTGAATTTTCTACCGTCCGATTTTTTGAAAACATACAAACCGGTTTTTTCATCGTACAATTCGCTGGTAGCGGCATCCATTGCGATATACATATCTACCCCAGGCTTGTAACCTGCTTTTTCGATGGCCATTAATACAGTCTCTATGGCTTCTTCGTTGGATTGAATATTGGGAGCAAATCCACCTTCATCCCCTACGTTGGTGCTATACCCTTTGGATTTTAATACGGATTTTAGATGATGAAACACTTCAACTCCCATGCGCAATGCATGACTGAAGGAATCTGCCTTCACCGGCATGACCATGAACTCCTGAAAATCAATTTTATTATCGGCATGGGCTCCTCCGTTTAAGATATTCATCATTGGAACGGGCAGTACATTTGCATGCACACCGCCGATATAACGGTAAAGAGGTAACCCTACTTCATCCGCTGCTGCATGCGCTGCGGCCAAGGATACGGCCAACATCGCATTTGCACCTAAATTTGATTTGTTATCGGTAGAATCCAAATCAAGCAAAGCCTGATCAATTTCGTTTTGATTGGTTACTTCAATTCCCTCAAGAGCATCAGCAATGATGTTATTTACATTATCAACCGCTTTTAATACTCCTTTTCCGAGATAAAAATCCATATCGCCATCGCG
>JBJOFM010000273.1:0-5550 GCA_046048755.1 Bacteroidota bacterium
CTTTTAAATAATCCAATATTTGAATCGTTATAATTACTTGCCCTCCCATCTTCAAAAATTGTATAATAGCCAGTTAATCCAGCTGCCAAGTAAATCGCATTGGTAGTATTCTCTTTTCGAGCAACTTCGGTGGATATATTTAAAAATCTAGCGGTGCTATTCAATCTTTGGAACGACACCCCCCCATCCATACTTTTATAGACCCCACCGCCCTAACTTTCACCTAATTTACAATCACCCGTAGCCACATACATGACTTTGGAAGAATCAAAAACGATAGTGGAAATTGAATTGGAAACAAATTGTGCCGATACATAAGTCCAAGTACCTCCATTTGATGCCTTGTAATTTGAATTATACCATAATCCTCCGGAACCTGTACCTACCCAAACTTTATTGTTATTTGATGGATCGATAGCAATGCAACTTATCCTACCTCCCACTTTAAAAGGGCCAACATTTGTCCATGGAAATGTGGAAGTACCAGGATTGGCGCGATTTCGAACTGTTTGATTACTTTTCCACTCTTCTTGAATTTGTTCTTTTATTGAAAATAGAACTTCTGGTGTAGGACGTTGTTTTTTTACATCCATATTCATCAATGCCAAATCTCTAAAATAATCATAAGGAGCTTCTGCTTTCAGCTTAGTGAAATTTCCTGTTGAATACTCTTTTTTTGAATTAGAAAGTGATTTTTCTAATTTCTTTTTTGCTTGTTTGTACTCCCTTATTTGTCGATTAGTAGCATGATTCTGAGAGAAAACAACTCCTAAACAAAGGAATGATAGAGCAAACGCGAACGATTTATTCCAATTGAACATCTTGATTTATATACTATTAGCAAATATTGATTGCTAATATAAAGTATATATGCATAATCTCAATAAGACGTTATCGATCTTAACGTTAATGAGATATTATTATTTTCGAATTCAATATATTTAGCTTCATGTCGGAATATATGGAAACCATATAAACGCCATTAACTATGTTATAATTTCTCAAATCAATTACATTTTCCCCTGGTTTAATTTCCATAGATACCAAACATTTTCCATGCATATCATACACATTCATTGAAGAAATACTACTTAATCCTTTAATGCTAATTATCCCATTAGAGATGGTTGGAAATATTATCAGACCATTACTTTGTTCTGTATAATATAAGTTCAAAGAATTAAAATTAATTACATTACTAGAATCGCTGTAACAGCCATTCTCTAGGTAAACACAACGGTAGTTTCCATTACTTTTAGCTTTAATGATTCTACCTCGTTCTACCTCCACCCCATTTTTAAACCATAAGTAATCCCCTGCTCCAACATTTTCAGCGGTTAATGTGTCCATAAATCTTGAGGTAGTTAATGATTTTGCCCCATAAATATTCTTAATCGTATCGGAAACCGTAACAATTTTTGGACTCACACAAAATTGCGAACTGGTAATAATCGCTTGATAAATATCTGATTTTATTGGCTTCAAACCCCACAAATTAGAGTCGGTAGTACCTGGTATTGACGTATTATTTTTTTTCCAACTGTATCCTAATAAATTTTTATTAAGATTGGTATCTGATTTAATAATTGCAGAAACTGAAAAAGTATCATTTATACAGTAAACAGTTTTACTACTGATCACATCTGCTGAAAATGAAATAGAATCGGTAACCTCAATAAAATCTTTTTTAGTTAAAACATCCAATCCCAGAGCATTGTTGGCTTCGAGGGAAATTTCATACTTGCCACCGCGAGTAAATTGAATTTTCGGATTTTGTGAACTATTGTTTGTTCCACTTCGAAAAACAACTCCCGAATCAGGAACTATGGCCCATTTCCAACTCGTTGGAGCGTTTAATGTTGAATCCTTAAAAGTTACAATTTCCGTAGCGCAAACTTTTTGTTTATCCGAGCCAAAAACAACGATGGGAGATTCTTTACTCCATGCATCCGATGTAAACACACCCCTCCCATGAGTAACTGCCATAATAGTACGATCATTGTTTCTGTATCTCAGTGCCATTGTTTTAACAGGACCCATACCGTTGTTGTAGGGCGACCAACTTACAGTGGTCGCATAAATATTTGAAGTGCCATAAATCCCCAATTCTGTAGCAATTAAGGCCTCTCCTGTTTTATTTGGATTCACCAATATAGACCAAACCGGCATGTTGGGCAAATTGCCATCTTTAACTGACCAATTTTTACCCCCATCCGGTGAAAAATAGACATTTGATACTCCGTAGTTTGATAATGTTACAAACAGTGTATCGGTTTCTTTGTGTCGGAAAATACTGCTAATATTTCCAGCATTAATTGTACCCGTAATATTTGTAAATGTTGGCGTTGTAACGGAAGCATCGTTGGTAACCACTAATTTTCCAGCATCGGTACCTATGAAAATCATCGGTTTGCCGGTGGTTGATTTCGAAGCAAAAAATGCAGAAGCACTCCCGAGAGATGTAGCTCCAAATGTAATGGTAACCGCTGAAGACGATAGATTACCAAGTTTATTACGGTAAATAGTACCAGCTCCTTTACCCGTGAATAATAGGTCATTAAGTGGATCTAGAACGGCTGGATTGATAAACTTCCCAGTTGTACCATCGTCAATGAGCTTGGTGAAACTCGACCATGAATTGGTAGTGCCAAAAAATTGATTGTACACATACGAGGCAACCTGTTTATTGTCGTTTAGCGATGAAATAAAGCAATATCCTCCATCTCCACCAGTTATTTGTAGTTTATCGTTTAACCCCGATGAAGAAAATGCATGAGTTCCGTTATCTTGGGCGCCAGCAATCATAAAATTGGAACCTTTTGTTTGTGATATATCGCCCCAATAGAATTGAGTAATTAAAAGTTCATTATTTCGTTGCACCAAACAATTGGAGTTGTTAGTTGGATTATTATTAATATCCGCTGAATAAAACACCCCACCATCGCAACCTACAAGAAGTCTCTTTCCATCGGAATTGAATTTCAAATCATGAATATCGGCGTGAACATAACTGCAATTTAACTGATCCAATCCGGGGTTATTACTCCATTTGCTTGCTTGTCCCCAGGTACTACCTCCGTTAGAACTATAAAACATATCAATAGCACCACACACTAAAATAGTTGAATCTTTGGGATTTACGGCAATGATCCAATCATACCAAGCCTGATTTCTTGAGAAATCTGTTTTTGAAATTCCATTATCTGCATCCCTTGGTTTGGTCATTTTTTGCCATGTTACACCTCTATCCAACGACTTTACTAATGTATCGGCTTTACCAGATTTTTCAATCATCGCATACACTGCTAAATGATTGGGAGAAACTCCCAATTCCACTCTGGATGTGGACCCACCCGTGTAAGTGTAAGCAATAGAAAAGGTAGTGCCATTATCAGAATAAAGAATTCTCCCACCGCCTTTATCCGTGGTACCGGTAGCTGAATTTTGCCTCGTACCAACCCATAAACGGTTATATGAATCTATTTCAAAATCAGCGGGTGCGAAATTGAATGACTGCCCGGAAGGTCGAATATTCAAATTGGTAAAACTACTTCCGCCATTCGTACTTCTATAAATTCCTGGTGTAGTTGCTCCTCCATGCCAAGTACCCGCAAACCACAAAACATCCACAGCTACATAAACTACAGATTTGCCCGCTTCATTTCTAACAACGATATCGTTCACATAATAATAACTTGCCGTATTGGTTAAATGCTGAAATGATCTACCCGAATCGGTGCTTTTAAAAATTCCATACCCACGCGAACTAGACGAAGTTGTACCCCAACCTTCACCGGTACCCACATACATAGTTCCAGGTTCATTTGGATCGAATGCGATACAAGTTACTGTAATATTGGCCCACAAATCAGAAACCGAAATCCATTTACTGGTGCTGGATGATATATCGTTATTATACCATAAACCACCTGTTACAGCACCTGCCCATACCTTTTTCCCAGAACTTACCGTAGGGTCAAATTCCACACACCTACTTCTACCTGCTAAATTATTAGGTCCACGTCTCTCCCACTGCGTTTTACTGCTACCCGGTTGAGCCCTTTGATTGACCGATTTGGAATTCAGCTTAACCATTTCCGAAAACAATACTTCCGGCGTTGGTTTGCCTAATATTGGATCCATGGTAGCCACATATTCCTGTATCCACCAACCCAAAGGCGTTTCCTCTTCTTTCCTTGGAGATATTAGTTGATTCGAGGTTTTTGAAAGATTACGATTTAATTTTCTTTCGGTTTTTCGAACAACTTTATGGTAATTAGGAATATTGGAAGTCTGACCCAATAACGTTGTTGAACACGCAATTGATAATAAAATGGTTAAAAGAGTAACTGGATACAGGTAGGAATATCTCATCCTAACAAAAATCGTTATTCTACCCAAGATTTCCAATAGTTGGGATCTTCCACATTCATCGCTTCTTGTGTTATCATCAAAGGATAAAAAGTATCAATCATAACGGCCAACTCTTTTGTTTCTTTTGCTCCGATGCTTTTTTCTACCGTTCCTGGATGCGGTCCATGTGGAATACCTTTAGGATGCAATGTAATCATACCTCGTTCTACATGTTTACGAGACATGAAATCACCATCTACATAATAAAGAATTTCATCGCTATCAACGTTTGAGTGATTATATGGGGCTGGGATGGATTGAGGATGATAGTCATACATTCTTGGAACAAAACTGCAAATCACAAAGTTCCTACCTTCAAAGGTTTGATGTATTGGAGGTGGCATATGTAATCGACCCGTAATTGGTTCAAAATTATGTATGCTAAATCCAAAAGGATACAAATAACCATCCCATCCTATTGCATCAAACGGATGCGTTGCGTAGGTATACGGCCACAACATACCTTGTTTTTTGATGTAAACAAGAAAATCTCCATGCTCATCGTGTGTTTTCAAGTTTACTGGCAATTTGATATCTCTTTCACAGTAAGGTGAATGTTCCATCAACTGTCCTACCGAATTTTGATACCTTTTTGGAGGATAAATCGGACTCGGGGATTCAACAACCAACAATCTATTTTCGGTAGTATTAAATTCTAATTGATAAATTGTTCCTCTAGGAATCACTAAATAATCACCATATTCAAATGATATTTCGCCGTAAAGGGTAAGTAATTTACCTGTTCCTTCGTGAACAAAAAGCACCTCATCTGCATCTGCATTCTTAAAAAAATAACTCGTAGTACTTTCTTTTGGTGCCGCTACACCAATATGTATATCGCTATTAAACAATAAAGTTTTGCGGCTTTCTAAATAATCGTTTTGTGCTGCAGTATTAAATGTAACAAAACTTCTATGCTGCATATTTTTTTCTACAGCCGCTTTATGAGAAACATAGATTGGATTTCCCATTGCTTTTACCAATGTGGGTGGATGACAATGGTAAACCAACGAATAAACACTACTAAATCCTTCTGTTGAAACCAACTCCTCAGAATATAAACTTCCGTTGGATTTTCTAAATTGAGTGTGTCTTTTTGCTGGAATTTCTCCTGATTTATGATAAAATGGCATTGTG
>JBJOFM010000274.1:0-3040 GCA_046048755.1 Bacteroidota bacterium
CATTATGTTAAATTAAAAATTAAAAGAAAAGAGCACCATTGCGATGCTCTTTCTTTTTTAAGATCTTATTTTCTCCGATAAGTGAATTATTTACCGCCTGCTGCTAATTCCTCTTCCAACGACTTTTGCAAATCGGCATATCGTTTTGCGCAATCGTTATCCAACATCTCCAAACAAGCTGTTTTTAATCCTTTACAAATATTTACTTGATCCGTCAATGAATATTCGGTGTTACTCAATGCAACTTCCAAATACTTCTTTGCATTGCCAAATGTCATTTTGATCTCTTCTTCTACTAATTTCTTTTTGGCTCCTGTTGCCGCTGCTTTCTTTTCATACAATTCTTTACCTTCGATTTTCATGATCATCAAGCCCAAGTTGAAATTAGCATTGTAGTTCGCAGGATCCAATTCTACAGATTTCTTGTAGTCTTCGATAGCCTTTTTCCCATTATTGCTGATCTCGTTTAAATATCCTCTGGTGTAGTACAAATTGCTATTATTAGGATCTAATTCAATTTGTTTACTTACATCGGTCATTAGTTTTATTTCCTGACGAGTCTTGATATAGAAATTCATCAATAGTTGGAAATATTCTTGCGCATTTCCGGACTTCTCAACAGCTTCACGAACTGTTTTTTCGGCAGTTAACGTATCGCCATTTTGTAAATAGTTATTCGATAATGCTTCAACCAAACTTGGTGAAGTATTGCCTTTTGCTACTAATCCTTGGATTATTTGCATACCGGCATTTTTATCTTTGTTATTTAGGGCGCAATACACTAAACGATCAACTATGAATGACCTTTCGATTTTATTATTTCTCAATAAACTAATTGTAGCGGTATCAAGATTATCGTATAATGGCAATAAAAGTTGATAATAGTTGCCAATGGTATTAAAATCTTTACTTTCCCATAATTCACCAGACTCGTTTAAAACGGCGATAAATGTTTTACCCATTTCGCCTTTACCCATTTCAACCAAGTCTGCTTTTTTAGGAGCCGCACTATTTATGAATTGTAACATTGCATCCCCGGAAGTGTAACCGGCTTTTGCAGCATAGGGTTTCAAAACTTCCTGGTTGCGGTTTTCGTACAATCTGCTATAAACCATACTCTTAATTACAAACATCTTTGGTAATTGAGCAGTTTTGGGGTTAACCGCGGCTTTGTCAATCTGTTCTTTAGCGCTAATTAATTCATCCAAAGAGTTACTAAACAGAGAATACTCAGCTGAATTTACAGCCTGCATTTGAGCGGAGGCGCTTCCAATAATTCCTACTGCAAAAGCCAATCCTAAGGATATTTTACCCAATTTTTTCATATTATTCATTGGTTTCATTTGTGTTTTCCGATTCAGTGTTTTCTGTAGTTTCATCCACAACGATATCTATATCCGTTACAACTTCTTCTTCCTCCTCTTCTCTTGGAGTTTTGGCCAATCCTGCAATTGAATCTTTTTCCTTAAGATTAATGAGTCTAACTCCTTGAGTAGCTCTACCCATTATTCTTAATTTATCAATCGCCGTTCTGATGGTCATACCACTTTTGCATATGATCATCAAGCCATCCTCTTCTGTAACCGATAAAATACCTACCAAATTCCCTGTTTTTTCAGTTATTGAAATGGTTTTTACCCCTTTTCCGCCCCTACCTGTAATTCTGTAATCATCCACGTCGGTGCGTTTTCCATAACCTTTTTCACTAAGAACAAGAATTGTGGTGTCACTGGATGAAGGATTTACACAAACCATGCCAATAACTTCATCTTCGTCCGATTCTAAGGTTACACCTTTAACTCCCGCAGCAGTTCTACCCATGGGTCTTACTGTTTTTTCAGGGAAACGAATGGCTTTACCTAGTTTTTTAGCAATTAGCACTTCACTTTGACCGTCTGTTAAACATGCCTGAAGTAATTCATCACCATCCCTAACTGTAATCGCATTAATTCCGTTGGCACGAGGTCTTGAATACGCTTCTAAGGACGTTTTCTTCACAACACCTCGTTTTGTAACCATGATAATGGAGTTATTGTTCAGATATTCTTCATCTTTCAGGTTTTTGACATTTAAATATGCCTTTACTTTATCGTCCGAAGGCAAATTAATTAAGTTTTGAATTGGTCTACCTTTTGTATTTTTTCCGCCTTCTGGAATTTCATACACTTTTAACCAGAAACATCTACCCTGTTCAGTGAATAACAATAAATAGTTATGTGCTGTGGCCACAAATAAATGTTCTACAAAATCCTCGTCCCTATGGGCTACCCCTCTTAATCCCTTGCCTCCTCTATTCTGTTCTTTGTATTCTGCTAGGGCAGTTCTCTTTATATAGCCCATATGCGATATAGTAATAACTACATCTTCGTCAGGGATTAAATCCTCGATATTAATTTCTTCAGCGTTAAAAACTATATCGGTTCTTCGCTTATCGCCATACTTTTCTTTAACCTCGTTTACTTCTGTTTTGATAATATCCATGCGCAATTCTTCGCTGGCTAAAATCGATTCCAAGTATTGGATTTCTTTAAGTACTTCTTGGTATTCTTCTCTAATTTTCTCAATCTCAAGACCTGTTAGACGCTGTAAACGCATGTCTAATATAGCTTTCGATTGAATTTCGCTTAAACCGAAGTTACTCATCAAACCTTCACGAGCTTCGTCTGGGTTTTTACTATTTCTGATTAAGGCAATTACCGCATCTAAATTATCCAAAGCGATAATCAAACCCTCCAATATGTGAATCCGCTTTCTAGCTTCCTCCAACAAATATTGCGTTCTGCGTAATACGATTTCGTGCCTATGTTCTACATAGTAATGGATCATATCCTTGAGATTTAACATCTCAGGCTTCCCTTTAACGAGCGCAATGTTGTTTACAGAGAAACTACTTTGAAGCGGTGTATATTTATATAACTGATTTAATACGATGTTGGCAATGGCGTCACGTTTTAATTCAAAAACGATTCTCATCCCTTGCCTACCACTTTCATCGCGTACTGCCGATATTCCTTCGATTACTTTTTCGTTAATTAAATCA
>JBJOFM010000275.1:0-3676 GCA_046048755.1 Bacteroidota bacterium
TTTTCTCACAAACCAATCCACCTGCTAAATTGCTAATTTCAGCAATCAAAGGACTTTTTAAGTTGCACGATAAACATAAGGCAGCAACGCTTACAACGGAATCACCAGCACCACTTACATCCGAAATATTTCTAAGATGTGCAGGTATATGATAAAAATCTACACCATCTTCAATTACTACACCTCGTTCGCTTAAGGTGACCAAGGTCATTCTGTTGTGTAAGGAAGATTTCAATTGCTTGATGGCTGATTCAACCGATTCTTTATCTCCTAAATCGGACTCTAATTTTAAACCTTCTTTAATTTCCTTTAAATTGGGTTTGAATATGGTTACATTTTTATAAGCCAAAAAGTTCGATTTTTTAGGATCTACTACTGTTGGTATATTCTTGTTTTTGCATAACTCAATTAAGATACCAATGTTCTTGGCGTGTAAGACTCCTTTGTTATAGTCTTCAAAAATCACAACATCGATGTTATCCAATTCTTCATTGAATCGTTGCTCAAGTAAAAAACTATCTACAACATCTAAGTCGTCTGTGATTTCATGATCAATTCGTAATAACTGATGATTATTCCCTAAAACTCGTGTTTTCGTCGTTGTCTTTCTTTTGTCACTTTGGACCAATCCAGCAGTGCTTAGATCCAATGATCGCATGATCGACATTAAATCGTCGCCCTCTTTATCTGTACCAATAACAGAACACAAAATAGGAGTAGCTCCCATGGCTTTTATGTTTAATGCTACATTTCCGGCACCTCCCAGTCGATTTTCAAATTTATTTACATCAACAACAGGTACAGGAGCTTCGGGAGAAACTCTATCTACTTTACCGATGATATAACTATCAACCATAACATCTCCAACAATAAGAATACGTTTTTTATTGAACTCTTGGAAGATGGAATCAAGTTGTTTGGAATTCATTGTTCAAAAATACGCTAATATCAATCTATGAGTTTTGAAATTGCTGTAGAAATTCTGTCCGCAGCAATTTTTAGATTTTCCTCTGATGTAGCATAGGACAATCGAATACAATTAGGTATGCCAAAAGCGTCTCCTGAAACGGTGGATACATGTCCCTGCATTAATAAATACATACACAGATCTTCAGCATTGGAAATTAAATCACCGTCTGGAGTTCTTTTTCCGAATAGTCTTGAAACTTCGGGGAGTAAATAAAATGCACCTGCGGGTAAATTACAGGATATTCCGGGTATCGCCGATAATAAAGAATGAAATAAATCCCTTCTTTGCTTGAATGTATTAGCCATGGAATGAACGGAATCTTGCGGTCCGTTTAATGCCTCAATACTAGCCATTTGCGCAACAGAATTGGCACCCGAAGTCATCAGTCCTTGTATTTTTTCACAGGCTTTAACAATGTTAATAGGACCGGCAATATAGCCCATTCTCCAACCTGTCATTGCATAACCTTTAGACATTCCATTTACAACTACGGTTCTATCAAAAACCTCGGGAAAGGATGCTATAGATACATGGGCTCCACTGTAATTTATCTTTTCATAGATTTCATCAGAAATTATAGTTAGGAATGGGAAGTCTTTTAACACCTGGACCCAGTCCAATAATTCAGTATAGTTTAAAACAGAACCACTTGGATTACAGGGAGACGAGAATAAAATGGCTTTAGTTTTTTCGCTAATATGAGATTTAATTTGATCTGCAGTTACCTTAAAGTCTTGTTCTGGACCTGATTCTACGAAAATAGGTTTCCCTCCGGCATATTCCACAATGGATGGGTAACTTACCCAAAACGGGGCTGGAATTAGTACTTCATCTCCTGGATTAATTATGGATAATATAACATTCAAGATACTATGTTTTGCTCCATTGCTTACCAAGATGTTTTCCGCCGAATAGGATAGACGATTTTCACGTTGTAATTTCTGTGCAATGGTTGCTCTTAACTCCGGAAAACCAGCCACTGGTGGATAATGAGTGAACCCTTCTTTCATGGCTTTGGTAGCCGCATCACAAATGTTAGCAGGAGTATCGAAATCCGGCTCACCAATACTTAAGTTTATCACGTCTATTCCTTGACCTTTCAATTCCCGTGAAAGTTTCGTCATGGCTAAAGTTTGACTCTCCGTAATTTCAGCAATTCGATGGCTAATTGATACCATAGAATACAAACCTAATGGGATTTTTCTCTATTTCCAATGAGTTTACTTAGCTTTTATAAACGATATTATTCGGTGGCCAAAGAATTAAGCAAATTATCTAAAACTTATCCAATATTTTTGTTTTGTGAAGATTCTCTTCGTTGCTAATAGAATGCCGTACCCACCGTATCGTGGTGATAAATTGAAAATTTATAATTTAGCTAAAGAATTGTCGCTAAACAATGATTTACAGTTAATTACCATTGCGGAAAATGAAGAGGATATAAATTCGGTGGAGCAATTATTGCAACCCATTAATGCAGAAACAGGATTTGAAGGAACTTTAACAAATCCGCAACGAAGATTGTTATTCAAATCAATTTCTTGGATTTTTAAGCCCAAATGGCATTCTTTTCTATCTACTTTACTAGGCTTGTTTACAAATAGACCGTTACAAGTTGCGTATTTCCGGTCTCAGTCATTTAAAAATAGGCTGCAAAATGTATTAGATAACAATCAGTTCGACGCGATCCATGTTCAACATATTCGAATGGCCCAATATTTTGAAACAACAGTGCCAACTAATGCCATTTTGGATTTGCCTGATGCTTTTAGTCTATACTGGAAAAGAAGGGTAGAAGCGGCAAGTAATCCAATAGAAAAGTGGATTCGAAATTTGGAATATCAACGATTGGTAAACTATGAAAAAAGGATCTTACCCAAATTTAAAAAAGTGCTGGTTTGTTCCGATGAGGATCGATCGTATTTAAATAAATTAGGAATTTACAATGTTGATTTATTGCCTAATGGTGTGAATATTAATACGTTTCAGCCACAGGGGAAAGACTCAATTGTTACCAATCGAATATTATTTACAGGAAATATGGATTATGCTCCAAATGTGGATGCTGTTCAGTATTTTGTAAAAGATATTTTTCCAATTATCTTAGAAAGTGTTCCCAATACTGAATTTGTTATTGCTGGACAACGACCCATTAAAGCCGTTTTGGAATTGGCCTCAGATAGAGTTAAAGTAACTGGATTTATCGAAAATCTAGCCAATGAATACGCAAAAGCGCATGTAGTTGTATCACCGTTGAGAATAGGCGCAGGTACACAAAATAAAGTTCTCGAGGCACTGTCGATGAATCAGGCAGTTGTTTGTTCAAATGTTGGTTTTCAGGGTTTAGGAATTACACATAATGATGGTATTCTGATGGCCGATAATCCTAGCGCGTTTGCCCAATCCGTAATTTCCATTTTACAATCTGAAGAACTTAGAAAGAAACTCGGAGAAACTGGAGGTAATCATGTAAGAAATACCTTTTCATGGACAGCCGTTTCCAATAAATTAATCGAACATTTTAATTCTATAAATAAATGAAAAAGAAATATATAAGCCTAATTTTAACGGGCTTGGTATTAACACCTGCCTTTACACAAAAATCAGCCGTAAAAGTTAGCAGTAATTCCAAAGCGGTAGGGTCTACAGATTCTCTGATTAAACCCATTTTAAACCATGTTAATTTCCGAATGATTGGTCCTGCAA
>JBJOFM010000276.1:0-6549 GCA_046048755.1 Bacteroidota bacterium
ATTTGATTCGCCACGGCATCCGGAAGCAACTGAATTACACTATTCACGATTTTCAATAACTACAAATATCTGTAACTAACCAATAAATCGGTTCACGGTTTAACGAATTGCAAGCATATCCATTCGCCGCGATAATCTACCACCTTTTTTTCAAGGCCCAAAGATTCTGCAGCAGCTACTACCAACAACTCATCCGGCTGCTGCAATCCACTTAACAGCATCCATCCAGTTGGCTTCAATACTCTGTTATATTCTGCCAAATCTGCCAAAATTACCTCGCGATGTATATTGGCCAAAACTACATCGTAATAACCCGTCACCACGGTATTTAAATCCGCCGCTGTTCCACAAAGCATGGTTGCGTTCTCCACCGCATTCGCCTGCAAATTATCGTTGGCATTATCCACCACCCAATCGTCAATTTCAATGCCCAAAACCTCGGCAGCTCCCACCATTGCGGCGGCAATCGCTAATATACCCGTTCCAGTACCCATGTCGAGTACTTTTTGACCCACAATGGATTCGCGATTTTGCCAAATATATTTTAACATTAATTGGGTTGTGCCGTGATGGCCCGTACCAAAACTCATGCGGGGCTGAATAATGATTGTATGCTGTACAGCTGGATCCGTGGGCGGTGGATGAAATGGTGCACGAACATAAAACCCCGCCTCAGTTAACGGTTCGAAATAGTGTTTTTCCCACTCTTCGTTCCAATTCTGTCGGCCAATATTTTCCCAAATTAGTTGCCAACCACGCTCTTCAGCTACATGGGCAACTTCCAACTCTACCTCTCCGTTAATGGCTTCAAACTTCCCGTAAGCCTTTACACAAGTAGGTTCCGTTTCGAAATATTCAAAGGGCAAATCCGATAAAAAAGCAACTCCAATTTCGGCCAATTCTTCGTTGGATTCTTCCCAATATAATTTCGCCATTCGGTACATTCCTGATTTTTCTGGATCTACTGCTTCCACCATGGTATTCATTTATTTTAATATACGAAATTTTCTTCAAAAAAACAAGAAGCCGAGAAATTACTCCCGGCTTCCATAAAAAATCAACGTATTACCAATTACTTCTTCGTAGCCAATTGAAGGTTACACTCTCCAAATTCGGCATTGTATCCAATAGTAAAAGGCAATTTACCCGGAGGCGTTGCTTGATATTCGTCTTTCATGTCTTGCTGAAAACGATTGGAAAACAAACCAATGGTCTTGGTGTATTCACCCAACAATTCTACGTTAAATCCATTATCACGCATCATTTTCATCGGCATTCCACTATCGTCTTGCAAAATCACTTTGCTCTGACCCAAAACTACATTTCTAACCACTGAGAAATAGTCGTTATACAACAAATAACTCGCAGCCTTGAAGTACGATACGATGTTACCACGCTGCTGGAAATACTTCTGAAATCCAGGTTTCTTTGCCATTTCCGCATCGGCCACGTTCTGAGATATATAAATTAACTCACGAACCTGTTTATCGCCGGGCTTGGAATACCCAATTTTGATACCCGCGTGCTTTGTTCTCTCCATACCAACAGCCATCACATTGGTTGCCATTCCATTATCGTCTACATCAAAACTCTCCACATAATGTATGTTATTTCCTTCGCGGGTTAGGTAAAACAAGAACGTGTGCAAAGTTCCATTGAGATACCCACGATTGAAATCTTTATCCATACTCAAGGTGCGGAAAAAGCCCAATTTATGGGGATAAAACATCGCCTGATCCAAATTATTTAGATACTCATCCAAAGCTTTCCCTGTGGCAACCGTTTTATCGAATTTCGAACCACAAGGCTCCAAACCGATCATAATGATAGTGTCGCGATTGGGGTAAAATAAATTTGCATAATAAAAATCGCCGCCAGCAAAAGGATAGAACAACGTTTTGGGGCTATTCTCGGTCAAATATTTTTTCTCATTTACCCAGCCAGATATCACCTCACCAAATTGCTTCTTTAACTCCTCCCAGCGGGTATGCGTTTTTGCAGCATGGAGTTTCCATACTTCGTTCGACTCCAATTCTGCGTTCAGATCATCGTGAACACCAGAAATGTAGCGAGCAAAAGCAGTCCACTCTGCATCTACAGGTACTTTTTCTACCGAAACGGCTTTGGGAGCAGCCGCTGAATCGGTCTTTACGGTTGAATTTTGATTGGATTGACAGGAAGCCATTCCCAGGACGATGGCTACCATCCACAGCGCTTGTTTCATCGGGCGGCAAATATAGTACGAGAAATGCTCAGAAAAGTGTTTGTGAATAATCTTCGGAAAATGGTTGCAAAATATTGACAACATTGCGGTTAACACGTGTATTACTAGCCAAAGGAGATACCCGATGGGCTTTTAAATATCCGTCCGGACAAGATTTCAACATAGTTAATCGAAATTCCGCACTTCCGGTAACATAGAGACTCGCATTTCCCGGTTCAATAATTACCGGCATGCGCTTCTTTGTATTATGAATTTCGGCCAGTAAATCATTGGCCTCTGTAGTAATAATGCTGTACGATGTAATTTCTTCCGCGGTATCAGGATGAATCCATCGGGAATATATACCCGCAAATAAAATAAACTCGGAATCCGCTCCGTAAATGTAATACGGTTCCTTTTTCTTGCCGATGGTTTTCCACTCAAAAAAACCGGATGCCGGCACCAAACAAGGTTGATGCTTCCAAGCGTCCCGAAACATGGGTTTTTCATGAATGGATTCAGCCCTAGCATTGAGTCCATAAACCATCATCTCCTCCGCTTTTTGAACATCTCTCAACCAACTCGGAAGCAAACCCCATTGCATTATGGAGCTGTGCATGGTGCCGAAGTTTTCTAATGAATTATGGGTGGAGCTATTATGAATTCCTCCCACTATTACCGGCAAACGAGGATGCGTAAACCCGGAAAAGAAGAAGCCAGGAACAGGAATACTTATTTCCGATAAATTCAATTTACTCTGCAACGATTGGGCACTCAAGTTTATTGAGTAACTAAAACACATAGAGCAAAATTAGCAGGAAATATCATTGTTTTTTCCAAGGCTTATGTCGATTTTCGAACCATGCGTATTGGCATTTCCCGCGAACGAAAAAATCCCCCCGATAACCGAGTAGCTTTCACCCCTATTCAGTGTGTAGCATTAAAAAGCAGATATCCGCAATTATCGATCGTTGTAGAAGCTTCCCCAAATCGTTGCTTTTCCGATGAGCAATACCAAGAAGTTGGAGTAGAGGTTGTGGATTCATTAAAGGATTGCGATGTAATTTTCAATATCAAAGAAATTCCTTCGCACTATTTAATTCCGAGAAAAACGTACTTTTTCTTTTCCCATACCATTAAAAAGCAGCCATACAACCAAGGCATGTTGCAAGAAATTATCAACCAAAAAATCACTTTAATAGATTACGAGGTGCTGCGTTGGGAAAGCGGTCAGCGAGTTTTAGGGTTTGGCCGATATGCCGGCGTGGTAGGTACCTATAATGGTTTATTAGTGTATGGGAAGAAATACAATTTATGGCATTTAAAGCCCGCCTATCAGTGTGCTAATTATGCCGAAATGCTTACCCAAGCCATGCTCATCAAACTTCCACCCCTTCGGATAGTAATTACCGGCGGAGGTAGGGTTGCCCAAGGCGCGCTGGATATGCTAAGAGCGCTAAAAATAAGAGAAATTTCACCCAAGCAATTCTTGCACATACACTATACCGAACCCGTTTTTGTTCAATTGAATAGCCCCGATTTATACGTGCATCCAACATTAAAAGAATGGGATACGCAACACTTTTATACCCACCATCACGAATATCACTCTCAGTTTTTACCTTACGCCACCTCCACAGATTTGCTCATTAATGGAGTTTATTGGACCCAAGATTTACCCCGATTATTCGAAAAATCGGATACCGCAGCAGGTAAGAATTTCCCAACGGTTATTGCCGATGTATCTTGCGACATTAATGGCTCCGTTCCCATTACCTATGACGCCACCACCATCGCCGAACCCGTCATTGGTTGGAACCGAAAATCCCAAGAACCTTGCCCACCCTATTCCGAAAACAGTATCGATATCATGGCCGTTGGAAATCTGCCAAACGAACTACCCAAAGACGCATCCGAAGAATTTGGTGAAATGTTGATGCAGCATATCCTTCCAGCTTTGCTTCAACCCCATTCAAAACTAATTGAACACGCTACCATCGCCAAAGAAGGGAAACTTACCGCAGATTTCCGCTATTTAAGCGATTATGTGCAGGATTCTCTCTAATTTTAACGAAATTTGCGGCGATTTTAAATAACACATGACAACCAATCGTACTTTCACAATGATTAAACCCGATGCCGTAGCTAACGGTCATGCCGGTAAAATTTTGGATCAAATCATCGAAGCGGGTTTCAAGGTAATTGCTTTGAAATACACCCAATTGAGCACCGAAAAGGCTGGTAATTTCTACGACATCCACCGCGAACGTCCTTTCTTCAACGATTTGGTAAGCTTTATGACTAGCGGTCCTATCTATGCAGCAATCTTGGAAAAAGACAATGCTGTAGAAGATTTCCGCAAATTAATTGGTGCTACCGATCCGCAAAAAGCAGAACCCGGTACTATCCGCAATCGTTTCGCTAAAAGCATCGACGCTAACGCCATCCACGGTTCTGATAGCGACGAAAATGCTAAAATAGAAGGCGATTTCTTCTTCGCCGAAAACGAACGCTTCTAAGCATTCGCTCCCCTATTAACCATGGAAAGAAACTCTTTATCTCAATCCGAATTCAATCGGAACAACGACTTACGCGCCTTTGAAGGTCCGCGATCTCGATTTGCCGAATTAAGCTTTGCCTGGACTGTTTTTTTACAATTCATCAAAGGCTTTCGTAAACTGCACTTCGAAGGTCCTTGCATCTCCATTTTTGGATCGGCCAGATTTAAAGAGGAAAACGACTACTACCAACAAGGCTTTGCCATGGGGGCCAAGGTAGCAGCCGCAGGATTTAATGTAGTAACCGGAGGAGGTCCCGGGATAATGGAGGCCGCAAGTAAAGGCGCGAAGTCTGTTGGCGGTCACACCATCGGCATAAATATCGAATTGCCCTTCGAACAAAAACCCAATCCTTTCTTGGATGTTTGGGTGGATATTCGTTATTTTTTTGTTAGAAAAGTGTTGCTTTTCAAATACTCTGTTGGCTTTGTAATAATGCCCGGAGGCTTGGGTACTTTAGACGAATTGTTTGAAGCATACACCTTGGTTCAATGCAATAAAATCCCCCAATTCCCCATCGTTTTATTTGGTTCTGAATATTGGCATAATATGGTGGAACAATTAAAATTTATGGAAGAAAAACACGCAATCTCACCGGATGATCATGACCTGTATCTCATCACGGATGACTACGATGAGGCCATGAATTTTCTACTTACTCGCATCCACCAATACGCACCGAAGTATCAAACCTTCCGCAAGAAGTGGTGGCTCGGCGAAAAATAGTATCTTTGCGGCCTCATGAAAGGTCCAATTTCTCAGTTCATCGAACAACATTATTTACACTTTAACGCTGCCGCTTTAGTAGATGCAGCCAAAGGCTACGAAACTCACCTCACCGAAGGTGGTAAAATGATGGTTACCCTTGCCGGTGCGATGAGTACCGCAGAATTGGGCAAAAGTTTGGCGGAGATGATCAGACAAGGAAAAGTGGATATTATCTCATGTACAGGTGCCAACTTGGAAGAAGATATCATGAACCTAGTGGCCCATAACCATTACAAGCGAGTTCCCAACTACCGTGATTTAAGCCCACAAGACGAATGGGATTTACTTGAAAATCATTACAACCGCGTTACCGATACCTGCATACCTGAGGAGGAAGCTTTCCGCAGATTACAGAAGCATATTCACGGCATTTGGAAAGGTGCCGATGACAACGGTGAGCGTTATTTCCCCCACGAATACATGTACAAAATTTTGTTGAGTGGCGAATTAGAGCAGTACTACGAAATCGATCCCAAAAATTCGTGGATGTTAGCAGCGGCCGAACGCAATCTACCCATCGTTGTACCCGGATGGGAAGATTCTACCATGGGCAATATTTTCGCATCCTATGTTATTAAAGGAGAAATCAAAGCCTCAACCATGAAAAGTGGAATTGAATACATGGCTTGGTTGGCCGATTGGTACGTAAAAAATAGCGAAGGAAGAGGTGTTGGCTTCTTCCAAATTGGCGGTGGTATTGCTGGTGATTTCCCAATTTGTGTAGTGCCGATGTTGTACCAAGACATGGAAATGGAAAACATTCCTTTCTGGGGATATTTCTGTCAGATTAGTGATTCTACTACCTCCTACGGAAGCTATTCCGGAGCTGTTCCAAACGAAAAAATCACTTGGGGGAAATTGGATATCCATACCCCGAAATTCATCGTGGAAAGCGACGCAACCATCGTAGCACCGTTGATGTTTGCCTGGATTTTGGGTTGGTAAAAAAAACTATTTTCTTGTTTTAGTAGAAAACCGAACAATGCAAGCATCAAACACCTACCGGTTTACCGCTCTATT
>JBJOFM010000277.1:0-5306 GCA_046048755.1 Bacteroidota bacterium
GGGCTTGGAGTATGCAGTTTAAGAAAATATGATCTCAATAGTTTAATTTTTTGACCGGAACTCCAGTGGCGTCTTTCCTGTTTTTTGCTTAAATAATCTGCTGAAGTATTGCGGATATTCAAATCCTAAAGAGTATGCTATTTCACTAACAGATTGATTTGTTTGCAATAGGATATTCTTTGCCTGTTCAATAACAAAGTAATGAATGTGATCTTGCGCATTTAAACCTGTTTCTCTTTTAAGTAAATCGCTCAAATAGCTCGGAGACAAATTCACTCTGTTTGCGATATCCCTAACAGACGGCATTCCATCATTTCTTTTTTCTTCACTTTCAAAATAATCTTTCAAAATGCTTTCAACTTTTGACACAATATCAATGTTTGCATTTTTGCGTGTAATAAACTGTCGCCCATAATATCGAGAGCAATAATTTAGCAGTAGCTCAATGTTTGAAACCATCAATACCTGACTGTAACTATCAATATTCTGGGTTAGTTCTACTTGAATTTTTAGAATGCAATCATAAAGTAATTGTTTCTCCTTATCAGAAAGGTGTAAGGCTTCAGAAATAGCATAAGAAAAGAAAGAAAAATCCTTCATTTTATTTCCTAAAGATGTTCCTCTAATCAAATCAGGATGAAAAAACAAACCCCAGCCCATCATGTCTTCCTTCACCTCAATATCATTATCAATAGTAATTACATGATTGGGAGCAATGCAAACAAGGCTTCCATCTTGAAAGTCCAGAGTTTTCCTTCCGTAACGAATGTGATTCCTGCAATAGTTTTTAAACATTATGGAATAAAAATCGGTCTTAATTCTGATTTCATCTTTTGTATGTTCAATCACCTTGCTGAAATCCACTATGGCAATTAAGGGATGTTCAGCATACCCTAAGTTCAAAAACCGATACAGATCGGATATTGTCTTTAATTGTAAAATGTCATTCATTGATGAGCTTATTAAGGTGTTCTAAGTAAATAAAACCTCGCCTTTCTGCAAAGTAATCAAGTGTCAAGACTACACTTGCTTGTAGTAATAGTCCCAATCCTAAACCTCTCCAAAAATCCAACCTAGCAAAAGCAAAATAAGTAATTATTCCTATCAATATAAGAGCTATTTCAGTATATCGAAATACGACAAAGTTCTTCATAACCTTTTCCATCCTTGGGATTTCAAAGGTTTTAATTTTGCTTGGTTCGTGTTTAATAAAATTCTCAACTCGAACGATGTCCTTGGGGCTTCGGTATATCAGCGTAACTCCAATAATTATTTCCAAAACAGAAACTAGAATAAATGGAATCGCAAATCCTTTCCAAAAAGAAGAACCCTTAATTAGTATTAGATAAACGCTCAGGCCCAATCCTAATAATCCCAGTACAAAGAAAAGGTAACTTTCAGCTCTCTCACCAGTGAAGTATTTGATAACTGGATTCATTTTTTACAACTTGAAGAACTTTTTATTCATGGTAACAATGAAATTATATCCTAGCCATTTATTTAGGAAGTTATACATTTTTGCATCTTTACCTGCCATGTAACGCAATTTACTTTTCCCATCGGTTGCCGCTTCAAAAATTACATTAGCAACCATACTGGCGGGCGATGCATTTTTGACCATGGTAGGGAATACTTTCGTGATGTTTTGAACGATATGGTTGTATTCGATTTGATTGGCATCGTAATTGAAATCAAATGATCTACCGGCAAAATCGGTAGCAATTGCACCAGGTTCAATTATTTTTACTTGGCCACCAATTTGCTCAACTTCGTAACGAAGTGACTCAGAAATCCCTTCCACCGCAAACTTGGTTCCATGGTACAACGATCCTAGCGGGAATGTCATTTTACCACCCATTGAGGATATGTTTATCACGAGTCCCTGTTTGTTTTTACGGAAATGAGTCAGCATGGCTCGGGTGACATCCAATAAACCAATCACATTGGTGTTGAACTGTTTCAAGATTTTATCTCTAGGAAATGATTCCAATGGCCCATAAGCGCCGTACCCAGCATTGTTGACCAAAACATCGATTTTCCCGAATTTTTCAATTCCAACTTGGATGGACGAATCAATAGTTTCTAAATCCAAAACATCCAGTTTGGTCACCAAAACATTATTTAGTTTTGTCAATTCCGTTTCGAGATCCGGATTTCTCATCGTGGCAATTACATTCCAGCCTTTTTGTTGAAATAATTTAGCAGTTTCCTTACCAATTCCACTGCTGCAACCGGTGATCAATAGGGTTTGTTTCATATCAATTTTTTACGTCAACAAATTTCATTGTCGTTGAAATAAGCAAAGTATACAAATTCCGGTATCTCGGATACAAACCCACGGTTTTTATAAATATGGGAAAAACTAAGTGTGACTTCCGTTAGATTCATCGTCTAAACTGAAGAGATCATTCACAGAACACTCCAAGATTTTTGAAAGTTTCAACCCCAATTCCAACGATGGATAGTACTTATTATTCTCTATGGCATTGATCGTTTGCCGTGAAACCCCAACCAGTTTAGCGAGGTCATCTTGCGAAATCTTTTTTATGGCACGATTGATTTTAATGTTGTTTTTCATTTTCGTCGATGTTGAATAATGGATATTCTAAACCAAATGATAAAGGTAACCAATACACTAAACATGGAAATTAAAATTACTTGCCAATAGGCAAACCCATAGACAAACAGAGATACCGTAGCTAGTAGGGTGTAGTTGATAACCATCGACCATTTGAGCGACTGAAATCGAAGAAAATTGACATATTCATCTTCGTCCGATTCGGCCGAAAATCCATGGATAAGCCCAGAAATACATAGTAATAAACAGAGGATTTCGTCTAACCAATTGTTTTTGATCCACGATTGATCATGACCCAATAACGGATCTTCTAAATGAAATAGATTGGGTACGGAAACTTCTATGTTGAAAGTTTCGGTAGTAATGACAGAGGTTAACAACAGAATACCCACTAGGGTAGCACTGTAAAATAGGATGCCCGAAGGGATGAGCCAGCGATTGGATAACAAATGATTGTTCATGATTTTAAATTTTACGACACAAATGTAAATTAAATTTTACAATTTGTAAAAAATATTTTACAAATTGGGTGAATTTCAATTTCCAAGTCATATTTGGCTACAGAGAAATAAAATATTGTTCAACAACAATTCCATTGGTACGAAAGTTATTGAAACATCTTATCTTGCAATTACTATGAAACGTTGGTGGTTAATAAGTTTGATACTATTGATAGTATTTGAATGGCTGCGTGTTTACTTTATCATGCCGATGCCTGGAAGTCAGCAGTCTAATTCCTTGGAGTTTGCGTATTTTTTGCATCAATACCGTTGGGTGTTTCGAGTGATTTTCCTAGCCGCGATTCTACGTTGGCTTCCATCGAGTTGGAAACAGTATAAAAAGACAACCATTTTCCTGATGGGTGTACTTGCATTGTCTGCCTATTTAACCAACAATCTGCTCAGTGCTGATACAATGTTCTTGCCCTTGAGAAATACTCGTTTTGCGAAAGTTGATAAGAGTTATATAGAAACCGATAGGTTAGTCATTGGCATAATCGATCACGGTGTCCCCAAAGCCTATCCAATGAATATTTTGGCACACCATCACCAAATCAGTGATACACTGGATAAGAATCTGCCCGTTTTTGCTACCTATTGTTCCGTTTGCAGAACGGCCATGGTATACCGATACCCCCAAAAAAATGGAAAACTCGAGAAATTCCGTTTGGTGGGAATGGATCATTTTAACGCCATGTTTGAAGACCAAGAATCCGGCTCATGGTGGCAACAAGCTACCGGTGAGGCCGTAGTTGGGCCAAGAAAAGGAGAGCAGTGGACCATTTTGCCCTATGTACAAACCACATTGAAACAGTGGTTGCAGTGGTATCCAGATTCATGGATTTTGCAAGGCGAATCTGAGTTTGAGAAAAAATACAATCGATTAGAAAAGTATGATGATGGAAGCATCGAGTCGGATTTATTGCAGCGCTCGGTTAGCCCCAACCATGCTAAGAATTGGTTGGCTTGGTTGGAAATACAGGGTGAAAAGAGATTTTATATTTGGGAGCAATTGGAAAAGAAAAAGTGGCTCATTGATTCTATACAACAGCGCAAAATAATTGTAGCAACGCCCGATAATAAAAGTCTATTGGCATTTGAAGTACCTGCTAATTTGAATGTTCAGACAATCACAATGGACTCAATAGTATTGATGTATCCTAAGGCAAAACAAGTGATGGTTCATCAGGAGTTTCGACATAGTTTTGAGCATTTTCAGCAATCAAAAAAGTAAGTGCTATTTACGTTTCCAGATCGAACCATTTTTGCAACTATATTGAGTGAGTTTTCCCGATGCAGCTAATTCATATAATTGTTTTTCAGCAGCATTTCTCTCAATTGTCGTTAAAATCGCATATTCCTTGGCCGTAAGGGTTGGGTACTTATCAAATAAGTTTATCCAGTCTTGGTTGTACGGATACTTTTCAACTGTTGGTGCTAACTTTTTAATGGCCGCCTCATAGCTTTCGTAGGGTTTCGAACCGTAAACTATTTCTTGTTGATTGTTTTGATTTGATATAAACAACGTGGGAAATCCGCGAACCCCCATTTTACGAGCCAACTGTAAATCCTCTTCAAATTTTTGTTTCGCTGCGCCTTCAAAATCGGAACGCAATTGAATGGTATTTAATCCAACTTGTTGTGCGGCTGATTCCATTATCTCCCATCGAGTAATATTTTTCTTTTGCATAAAAACTTGTTCCCTTAGTACTCGCAAAAACTCAATTGCTTTTTCTTGAGACTGGAGCTGAGCTGCTTTGAAAGCAATAGATGGAGGGTAGGAAGAAGCCAGAGGATCCTCTAACCAAACATCGCCATCGATGGGCATATCGTAATAAACACTAACTTCATCCCAATGGTGTGCAACATCCGAAGGTTTGCTAATGCCCCCACTGTTATAGCTCCAATCCGGTAATAATCCACCCATGCGGTATTCTATTTCCACCGATCCCCCATATTCCAATTTAAGCTTTCTTAACTGAGGTTCAATTCCCCAGCAGGAAGAACAAATTGGATCTGTGAAATAAATAATCTTTATGGATTTGTTAATAGATTGTAGAGTTGTCTCCTCTGCATTTAATGTGTCAGGTAATTCGCAAATACCCGTCTCGGGATCACATAATAATGGATTGCTGTTCTGTGTCATCTTCGTTTGTGCATTACAATTTAAAATAATAGCCATAACCGATGCTGTAATTGTTGGTGTAATTAAAAAAAGCGATTTAAAC
>JBJOFM010000278.1:0-3644 GCA_046048755.1 Bacteroidota bacterium
AAACAAATATTAGTATTTTATTAATAGAACTGCTCAGATTATCAATAACGCCGAATTTCAGTTAAAGTTTGTATTTACTTCGATGAAAAACATCGATTTGCCAATTGCAAACACTCAAATACCATAAAATTCCACCTAAATTGCCACATTAATTTTCATCGTAATTGTACCCCATGAAAAAAACTATACTGCTATTCCTCCCCATTTGTTTCAGTGTTATGGCGATTGCCCAAAGTGCGGGAGATACTTCGGTACCCTCTCGCGCCGATGCGTTGCCTAAAACTGAAAATTCAGCCAATACAAGCATGAGAGAACCAAAAAAATCAAGTACCCCAGCTTCCACCAAAATTAAAAAGTTGGCCGATTTTCAGTATTTCAAGGAGAATGGCATGACGCTTTACTACGGAAGATCGTCATCCTTTTTGGTGAATACCATTTCCAATACCATGATTTCCGAATTAAAAGCAACATTCCCAAAAATTGAAACCGAAATTAATAAACCCAACCATTATGGTTACCAATACCACTTTCGCGAACGCTGGATGATGGGCTTGGTGTTCCAATCGGCATCGGTGAAAACCAATACCATTCAATATCCAAATTTCGATTTACCAGGCGAGTATTCGAAATTCCATTACCAAGTTCGACTAAGCAGTTTTATGGGGACCATCGATTACGCTTGGAAGATTAAATCGGGCAAAAAATCCAATACAGCATGGTATTCCGGGTTGGCCCTGGGTACTTTCCATGTAAATTTCGAAACCATTCGCGAAGATTCCTCCACGGCCTACGTCCCTGCCTACAATCAAGGGATTGGAATGAATGGTATTCAAGCCACCTTAGTTGGCGTAAAAAAAGCATACAAAAATGGAATGGGATTCCAAGTCCAATTGGGGGCCGGCGTTAACACCATGGGATTGAGTGCAGGATTAAACTACAGCTTTAAATAAACCATGACACCCATTATTTCGGCAAGGAATGTATATAAATCCTTCGGTAAACAAGCCGTAAGTAAGAACATTTCCATCGACCTAAATCCGGGAGAAATATATGGCCTATTAGGTCCAAACGGAGCCGGAAAAACCACATTAATTCGTATGCTGGCTACCATCACCCAGCCCGATTCCGGTGAATTATTCTTTAAAGGGGAATCCCTGCACCCCAACCACAGTCAACGAATGGGATACATGCCCGAAGAACGTGGGCTGTACAAAAAGATGTCGGTTGCCGATCAATTACTGTTCTTCGCTCAACTTCGGGGCCTGAGTAATTCCGATGCAAAAGCCAACGTAAAATATTGGTTGGAGCGATTGGAAATGATGGATTGGGCCAAGAAAAAGATTGAAGAAATTTCCAAAGGAATGGCTCAAAAGGTGCAGTTTGTAAGCTGCATAATGCACAAGCCCGAATTGCTAATTTTAGACGAACCCTTTTCGGGATTTGACCCCGTTAATGCCGACCTAATAAAAGAACTTATTCTAGAACTGCAGCATGAAGGGTGTAGCATTTTATTCTCTACCCACCGCATGGATAATGTAGAAGAACTTTGCTCCAAAATTGGCATTATCCATCAGGGAGAAAAGGTGATGGATGGAAGCATCAACGAAATTAAACGAAATAATTTTTCAGGGAAATACGATGTAGGTTTTCATCAAACCATGGACGATGCAGCCTATCCTGTAACACCCCTAAAAACATGGAATACCAACGATGGTAGATATATGATGCGCTTTCAAACATCGGAGAATTTAACGCCAGAGAATTTGTTAAGTTGGTCGATAAATCAATCCTCTCCCATGGTATATTTTTCGGAATACATTCCAAGTATCCATGATATTTTCGTTGCCACCGTTGAACAAACTAATCCCTAATCCATGAGTAATTTCAAGAATATTTGGGTGATTTTCAAACGGGAATACATGACCCGTGTCACCAATAAAACCTTTATTATCATGACCTTTTTAGGTCCTTTACTGATAGCAGGATTTTATGCTTTGGCGATATACATTGCGGTTTCAGACGAAAAAGAAACCGAAATACAAACGGTGTTGGTTTCGGACCAAAGCAAGCAGTTAAAACTATCCGATTTTAGTAATTACAAAGTGTTGCCTGCACCGGATTACGATTACCCCCAACAGCGAATAGACTCTGCCAAAACCTATGTAAATAGAGGCATTTGCTATGCTTGGTTGCAAATTGAAGATCAAGATCTAACCGTATTGGATTCAACCACATTATACAGTACAGAAGCGCCTTCATTAACCCAAATGGAGTCCATCAACCAATGGATTAGCAATCAAGCGAAAGAAAAACAATTGGTAAAATTTGGAATACGGCCAAGCACGTTGGACTCTATTGATGTTACCGGATCGGTTCGATTGATGGAAATAAGCGACCAAGGCGAAGCAAATAACAGTTCTAGCGGATTAAAAAGTGGCATTGGTTTCATACTAGCCTTTTTAATTTATATGTTTATTTTCATGTACGGAGCCACGGTGATGCGTGGAGCGTTTGAGGAAAAAAGCAACCGAATTGTAGAAGTCATTGTTTCCAGTGTAAAACCCTTTCAATTGATGATGGGTAAAATTCTAGGGATTGCGGCGGTTGGGCTCACGCAAGTGGCCGCTTGGGTTATTCTACTAGTAGCCATAGTAGTAGTGGGAGGTTCGATGGTTGGAAAACAAAAGATGAGCGAATTCAAGCAACAATCTTCCGCTTTAAGCATGGACAGCACCTTTGCGTCCGCAGGAATTCCAGCCAATGCAGAAATGACCGCTAACACAAATCCAGTAGCAAAAATGAGTGCCCTTTCCGATTTTCTGAGCGGAACTGAATCCATTCCAACCGGAGAGATACTTCTGATTTTCGTACTTTATTTTATTGGAGGATACCTACTCTACGCCAGCATGTTTGCCGCCATTGGGGCCGCCGTTAATCAGGAGACTGAAACGCAGCAGTTCATGTTACCCATTACCATGCCTTTGGTTTTAAGCTTTGTAATTGCTCAATCCGTAGCGCTCAAAGCACCCAATGGAAGTACCGCGGAATTATTTTCGATGATTCCCTTCACTTCGCCCATTATCATGGTAGTACGCGCACCTTTCGGAGTTCCGTTATCGCAGCTGCTGTTGAGTTTAGGACTGCTTATCCTAACATTCGTATTTATGGTTTGGCTTACTTCCAAAATCTATAGAATAGGCATCTTGAGCTACGGAAAAAAGCCCAGTTGGGCCGATTTATGGAAGTGGATCCGACAATAATCGGCACAACCCTAACCCATAAACATGAGAATTTAGATTGAAACCTAATTTGATTTATTTCAATCCGATTCAATTCCTTTAAAAACGCACAAAGGTGCCCAATGGCAATCGATTGCCTTGGGAGTCGGGTAGATACAATTCACCGGATTGGATATTCAGTAAATCCGAACCGGTGGATTTAACTTGTTTGCGAATCAGGTTTTCCGCTACCATCGCAGAAAATCCCATGCTATACAAATTCAGCAAAAAGAAGCCATCCGCCGCCAGAATTTCACCGCACAATCCCATCAAATCATTGAGTTGTTTTTCTAGCAGCCATTTCTCCCCTTCTGGACCCCGACCGTATGCCGGAGGATCCAACAATATTCCATCGTACTTTTTACC
>JBJOFM010000279.1:0-6255 GCA_046048755.1 Bacteroidota bacterium
GTGCATACACGGCTATTCGCGAGAAACATGGATAATTCCTATGGGATTAGTCTTACTAAGGTGCTTCTGTTAAAAAATGGCAATTAGATTTTAGTGAAAACACTAAAATTCAGGCAATCGAACCTGGTGCATTTTTCTTTTCGGTTCCGCAGAATTGGTAAACCATACAACCGAAATCTCGTGCGTCATGGGGATGGCCCCGGTAGAATAGGTTAAGTTCCAATCCAAACTGTATCCTAAATTTATTTTGCCATAATGAAATCCTACATAGTTCGTCATGGAAACGTTTCGTTTATCTTTCAGTTGAGTGCGCTGAACCCCCGTTGAAAATTGCACGTTATTTAGCGTAAACAAGGCATTCACCGTAGTACTGTTTAATCCTGCTTGTTGCATCACCAACACGTGCGGCGTAATGGTCATGTTTTCTAATAAATTATCCAAAACATAACCCGAAATAAACTGATATTTTGTTAGTAGTTTGGATTCGGAACCGGCAATGATTGCGATATCGGGTTGATTTAAATTATAAACACTCAATCCTGAAAAGAATTTGCTGTTGTACAACATCGCCCCAGCACCTACATGGAATGCATTTCTTACCAATGTGCTGTTTGGCTCCTGAGTAGGTAAGATAAATCCGGTGAAATTTTGATCCACTTGGTCTTCCCAAGTGTATTTCCCCGTGCCAAAACTATAACTAGAAAATTGGGTAATCAATCCAAACCGTGCACTCACTTTTCTCCCTGGAATTTCATATGCATAGGCGGCTGAACCAATAAAATGAGAATATTTAGCACTACCAGCCATGCCCGAGTATAAATCCGTTGCAGTAACACCACCCGCCCAACTCGCCATCGTATTTTTAATTTTTGTGTCGTAACCGGCCGATTGTGTAAGTAGTCTGCCTTCCTGACTCAACCACTGAGCCCTTGTGGTCATTGCTACACGGCCCATCTGTCCTCCATTGTATACACCCAAGCCAATCATCGCCGGATTTGCATTAATTCGTTGAGTATATTGTTGTCTGAAGGTGGGCATTTGCGCCTGAATACCCGCCCAAGTTGTTAAAAACAAGGTCCCTGCAACTGCTATTTTAAGCGAATTAATTTGACTCAGTTTCATGTACATAATTGGGCAGACTGTTGAAATTTGATTTTGTTAACAAACATAACCAATTTTTTTTCAATTAATAGTACCAGAAGTATCTCTTTTTCATGGTTTACCTTCAATATCACCAATCTTTGGTATTTATAGTAAATTCACAATTCGTGCATTGTAAGATTGAAAAAAGTTACCGAAGTTTGCTATCGTCGGGGAATATCTATTTTCATGAAAATTAAACTTAACAAACAGGTACAAATTAGAAAAAAACAAGCCATTCTTTTTTTAGGATTTTTGTACTTTTTTAATGGGATATATGCGCAGTGTACGGTTAATGGTCCGTCCAAATTTATTTCTAAATGTGGAAGTTCTTATACATTAAATACCGGCAGGAAGGTTACATCTTCAGGATTATACACAGACTCCGCTATCGGATATCAGGGCTGTGATTCTATTTTCCAAGTTCGAGTATCATTAAATTCTTTGCCATTGGCATCCATTGCATTAAGCAGCGATCGCTCTCAATGTTTAACAGGTAATTCCTATAGCTTTAGTTTTAATGGAAATGCATTAACATCCAATTACACCGTTTCCTGGAATTTTGGTGATGGCAGCGCGCTGGGTTCCGGAACCTCGGTAACGAAATCCTTTTCAACCGCCAATACTTTCAAAACAATTCTGACCCTAACAAACGATAGTGGTTGTGTGGATACGGAAAGTTATACGGTGTTTGTGCGACCTCAACCAACGGTTGCTTATACTGTGAACAACTTAAATCAATGTTTAAAAGGAAATAATTTCAGTTTTACCAACGCATCGGGTATTAGCAGCGGCTCTTTAAGTTATTTGTGGAGTTTCGGGGATGGTTCTTCAAATGCAACCACCACCAACGCAAGCAGAAAATATTTAGCCGATGGAAATTATTCGGTTAAGTTGATTGCTACATCTTCGTTTGACTGTAAAGATAGTAATACAAAATCTCTAAATGTTTATCCTCAGGTTAGTTCTATATCTGCTTCGGTAGATAATTCGGCCTTATGTAAAAAAGGAAATGAGTTTAATTTCACCGGTTCAGCATCAATTAGCAGCGGAACGTTGAGTTACTCATGGAACTTTGGCGATGCAACAACAGCCACTACCCAAAATCCAAAGCACAGTTATACCAATGCCAATAATTATACCGCAAGGTTTATAACCAATTCCAATAACAACTGTAAAGATACAGCATCGGTAAATCTTACGGTTTATCCCCAAGCCAATGCAGCATTTACGGTAAACCAAGTTGATCAGTGTGATGCTAGTAATAAGTTTACCTTTAATAATACATCGGGAATTGCATCACCCGGCAGCCCTTTGAGTTTTGCTTGGGATTTGGGCGACGGTAGCACAGCCTCAACCACCAATGTTACCGATAAGTTCTATGCCAACATTCAGTCATACACGGTAAAATTATTTACCGAATCGGCTAATGGATGTAAGGATACGGCAACGAGAAGTATAGCCGTTCACCCCAATCCTGTAGCCTCATTTACAAAATCATCATCAGCATTGTGTAAGTCCGGAAACAGTTTTACTTTTTCCAATACATCCAGCATATCGGGAGCTACCGCATTGTCTAATGCTTGGAATTTTGGTGACGGTAGTGCGATTTCTTCAACGGCTAGTCCAACGAAATCCTATAACGTTGCAAATACTTACAACATTCGATTAATAACTACCTCTGTAAAAGGGTGTAAAGACACGGCGGACGATCAAGTTACGGTTCATCCTCAGACAACAGTTGCCTTCGATATCAATGCAAATTCCCAGTGCTTTGATGGTCATTCGGTGAATCTAACGGATAAATCAACCATCCAAACACCGGGAACGGGTACGTATACCAACTTTTGGCGTTTGGGCGATGGAAATTCGGCGTCAACCACCGATGTTACAGGTTTTACTTATGCAAATACAGGAACCTACACGGTAAAGTTGATTACTACAACCGACAACAATTGTAAAGATTCTCTTGCTAAAACATTAACGATACATCCCGAACCTACAGCTGGGTTCACCATTAACAATAACGATCAGTGTTTAACCGGTAATAATTTCCAATTTACAAACACATCTTCGGTGGGAAGTCCAAGTACTATGACCTATTCATGGAACATGGGCGATGGATCGGCTACTAAAACTGCAACCAATCCAAGTCACGTGTACACAACTGCTGGAACGTACACCGTTACCTTAACCGTTACCTCTACGGGCGGCTGTACCGATGTGTATTCCACCTCAGTTATCGTTAGACCTAAAGCAAATTTGGATTTCACTTTTGCAAACGATCAGCGTTGCTTCAATCAGCACGTGGTGAATATTACTAATAATTCTTCTGTTATAAGTCCATTGACATTGTCTTACGCATGGAGCTTCGGAGATGGAACTACTGCCACTACCCAAGATATTACCAACAAAACCTATACAACCCATGGCAATTATTATGTTAAGTTAACCACCACAACGTCGCAGAATTGCGTTGATACCTTGAGGAAATTAGTAACGATTTATCCAGAACCTAAAGCGAAATATTCCTATAACGATAGCGATCAGTGTTTCAGAAATAACCAGTTTAATTTCACTAACCAATCCTCGGTTGCAACCGGCACATTTAATCAAACTTGGTATTACGGGGATTTGTCCAATTCTAAATCTACTGGGTTAAACGGTTCAAAAGCTTACGCTGCTGTGGGTTCGTATAATGTGAAACTCGTTGTTGTAACCAATGGCGGTTGTAAGGATTCGGTTACCAAAAACATGACCGTCTACAAGCAAGCAACCCCGGATTTTACCTTTAGTACTTCGGCTGCTCAGTGTTTTAGTGTTAATAAAATTTCATTTAACAATGCCTCCACCGTTGATAATCCCTTAACATTATCCTATTTCTGGCGTTTGGGGGATGGTTCCACTGCAACCACAACAGATATAGTAGATAAAGTATATACTTCCCATGGTGTTTATAATGTAACATTAAGAACCACCACCAACGAAGGTTGTTTGGATTCGATTACTAAAGCTATGACGGTGTACCCAGAGCCCACCGCTAATTTTTCTGCCAATAGTTTTAGTCAGTGTTTGAAAGGAAATGTTGCCAATTTAACCAACACCACCCAATTGCCTACAGGTTCTTACGGTTCTGTTTGGTATTTGGGTGAAGGTTCTGCCAAACAAACCAATACCAATGCTTCCTATAAATATACCAACCATGGAACCTACACAATCAAGTTGGTTGTAACTACCAACGGTGGTTGCAAGGATTCAATTAATAAAGATATTACCATACATCCACAAGCTACACCTTCGTTTACCATCGATGATAACAAGCAATGTTTAACGGGGAATGCATATGCCTTTACCAATACATCTTCCATTGTTAGTGGAACGCTTAGCTATGTGTGGCAAATGGCAGATGGTTCGGCCAACAAAACCACCCAAGATGCAACGCATACCTACAGTTCGGCAGGAACATTCAATCCTCGACTCATTTCTACCAGCAATTTCGGTTGTAAAGACACCGCAACATTGCCATTGACCGTAGACCCTCAAACATCGACCAATTTTTCTATCAACTCGGTAAACCAATGTATTCGTAATAATAAATTTAATTTTACCAATACGTCGGTTGTAGGAACTCCCGGTGGAACGTTTACATCGGATTGGCAGTTGGGAGATGGAAGAACAGAAACCACTACCAATGTAAATAATGTGATTTATGCAACAGTGAAAAGTTACTCGGTTAAATTGCAGACTACCACCAATTTTGGTTGTATCGATTCTGTTCGAAAAACAGTATTTGTGCATTATAATCCGGTAGCTTCGTTTACCATAGATGATAATTTACAGTGTTTAAAAGGTAACAAATACAATTTCACCAACGGTTCAACGATCACGGATAACAGCGCGTTAACGTATCAGTGGTTGCCAGGAGATGGATCCACAACCCTAACCACTACCAACGCTTCCAGAGTTTATACGGTTGCCAATTCCTACAATGTTCGATTAATAGCCATTAGCAATCAAAATTGTAGAGATACCGCGGATCTTCCTGTTACGGTTTATCCTCAGACGAACATCGGATTTAATATCAATACCGTTAATCAGTGTTTATATTTAAATGATTACAGCTTCACCAATACATCGGCGGTTACGGCCCCCGGCGGTACACTAACCTACGATTGGAACTTGGGTGATGGTACTACGGCAACCTCAACCAGTATTTCTGCGAAACGATATAATTTAGTTAATCCCTATTCCGTTCGATTAATTACCACTACCGACAATGGTTGTATCGATACCCTGACTAAAGGAATTGAAGTACATCCGCATCCAGTGGCATCTTTTACGATTAACGATGACGAACAGTGTAGAACAGGAAATGCTTTTTCATTCACCAACGGTACTACCATAACAGCGGGAACGCTTTCGTACCAATGGAACGTGGGAGATGCCTCTGCTACCCAAACAGCCACCAACGGGTCTAGAACGTATGCCGCTGCTGGCACCTACAATATCCGATTATTAGCCACCAGCAATCAAGGTTGTAAGGATACCGCCGACGATCAGGTAACCGTTTTCCCGCAAACGGCGATTGGATTTGATATTAATAATGCAGGTCAATGTTTTGATGTGCATACTTTCGACTTTACCAATACCTCTTCGGTAGTATCACCAGGAGGAACATACACATCATCATGGAATTTGGGCGATGGTGATACACGTACAACAGCCAGTGTTACGTCAAAGACATACTTGCTCCCTGCGGTGTATTCAGTGAAATTAGAGACAACTACCGATAATGGATGTATTGATTCCTTGCGTAAATCCATTACGGTGTACCCAGAACCAACCGCTACGTTTTCTATTAATAACGATAAGCAATGTTTAACCGGGAACCTATTTAATTACACCAATACTACGTCATTACTATTTGGTAGTTACAACAGTAATTGGACCGTTGGGGATGGTAGTTCGGCTCAAACCACCAAGAATGCTTCCAGAACTTATGCCTCTGCCGGAGACTACACAGTTAGATTAGAAGTGACCACCAACGGGGGTTGTACCGATGCTATCGATCAAGTGGTTACGGTGTACCCTCAGGCAAGTCCTTCGTTTACAGTT
>JBJOFM010000280.1:0-6957 GCA_046048755.1 Bacteroidota bacterium
CCGCCAAATTCCCGATTCATTTCTTGCATCAATCGCTCCGAAATATATTCGTGATTCACCCCCTGTACCAGGGTGTATTCTAACGTATGACTAAAAGGACCATGTCCGATATCATGTAACAGTATGGCAAGCACAGCACCCTGATATTCATCGTTGGTAATTTCCACCCCTTTTTGCCTGAGAATATCCAAGGATTCCATCATTAGGTACATGGCTCCCAAAGCATGATGAAAACGGGTATGGGTAGCACCTGGGTACACACATTCACTCATTCCCAGTTGGCGAATCCTACGCAAACGTTGAAAAAATCTGTGCTGCACTACTTCATACACTCCAGGCACAGAAAATGTGATAAAACCGTGCAATGGATCGTTGATGATTTTCGATTTGCTACCGCCAAACATATTACAAAGGTAAGACAACCGCAGTAAGTGCGTTGCAATGGAATCGATAAGAACAGTGGAAGTGCCCAGTACTGGATTCGAACCAGCACAACCTTACGGTCACCACCCCCTCAAGATGGCGTGTCTACCAATTTCACCAACTGGGCATATAATAAATTTTTGAACGGGGTACAAAGATACAGATTTAACCGATTCGCAGATTATTTCTTCCACCATTTCCTTTGGAAAATAGATGGCTTAATTTCCTGCAACAACCAAAACAAGCCTACTGGTAAAATACCCGCCCACAACAACACCCAACTCATGCTGTAATCAAAACTATACCGCATACCCATCCAACGCATTAATAGTTCATTACTCCCCTCCGTTAATCCAAACGGACCCAACCAGGAGCTCAAAGAATACTCCGATGCCGAAGTATCTAATGGCGTTTCCGTAGGAACATCTCCAACCATCCCAAAAACAACAATCATCACGATGGCCCCAATGAGTCCGCCCCAAAAGGCTCCACCCAAATGCCCTTCGTGTGAAATCCGATGCTTATCGTCCGTTAAACTGAAAGCCATGGAAGCCCAATTTATCAGTACAGCAAATAACCAGCCCGGCAACATTATTGGTAAAATAAACAATCCCAACTTCACCGTTGGCACCCACATCACCGACATCATCATCAGACCCATAACACCTCCAGAAGCACCCACCGCCTGATAATCATGGTCAAAACGTCTTAAACGCATCGAATAAACACTTCCGCCTACCACACTGAGAAGAAAAAATAAAACCATAATAAGTGGTCCAACCAAATCCTCAACCAAGGTCCCAAAATACCATATCCCTAGACAATTTAACGCCAAATGCAACCAGCCCGAATGAACAAATCCTAAGCTAATCAAACGATACCATTGACCACGGTGTTTAACCGAATACGAACTCAAACACCAACGATCGATCATGAATTCATCGCCCAACGCAGCAAAATGAATCACCACGAAAGAAGCCATTAATACATAGCTACCCACGGAATCCATTACTAAACCTGCAATTACCATAACCCAAACTTAAGGCATTTTAAGAATGCGACCAAGACCTTGTTCTGTTTTTTCAAACCGAATATTGGGCTCCGTGAAATAAAAAATATTCCCCGATCCATAACAATGTGCTTGGAATTGTTTTTGAGGATTCAACCAAATATCTCGCTGGGTAAAATGCCATATGTACACATCGTCCGAAATCATATTTCTCGCATCAACAAATCCTCCTTTTTCACAACTCCAAGAGAAAATCACACCGGTACCTTCAAAAGTAACACCGCCTGTACCGCGAATAAACCCGAATAACTGACCACAATTTACTTTTAATTGCTGTGGATGGGTGGATACCGATTGAACTTCTAAGACGGAGGAATGAATCGTATCTAAACCAATTACTTGAACATTGTCTTCTATCACCAGTTTCTTCAAACCGTGCACATTAAGTGTGCAAACCGCCTGAGTATCCAATCTTCTTAACCATCGGACCTGGTTTCTGTCTTCAATCACCAATTCACCTTCACCAGAAACCTCAGTCACTAACCCTGGCAAAACATGTTCTCCCCAAGTGATTTTGGCTGTTACCTTTTTTGTGGTGTCTTGGGTAAGATATACTAACATCTTGCCTCTCACGCGCAACTGAGTAAATCCCGACAATTCCCGATTTTCTTCTATGATTTTTCCAAATGATTCCCAAGGTTGGGCACTATCCTTGCACGATACTAATCCAAGAATTAAAACAATAAGACTCAACCACGGAATACAACCACCAACGGAGCACGAAATTTGTTTTGAAGTCTGCATCAAATCTTGACGATTAATTACTTGGACGAAGGTATTCATCGATTACCAAATTCACAACGATTTCATGAATCATAACCCAATCATAAAAAAAGGCCAGTACGTAATTTGTGTACCGGCCTTTATGATAGGGTTTAATCTAATTTACAAAATCAACATCGCATCGCCATAACACAAGAAGCGATATTTTTCTTTTATTGCCTCTTGATATACCTCGTTCATGAAATCATGATCTACATAAGAACAGGCCATCATAAACAAGGGAGACTCTGGCTGATGCAAATTGGTAATAAACGCATTGGCTATATTGTAATCGTATGGAGGAAAGATAAATTTATCTGTCCAGCCTTCGCTAGGGTTCAACGTAGCGGTAGAACTCACACTGGATTCCATGGCGCGCATCACGCTACCTCCAACGGCAACTACACGTTTGCGTTTGGAGATAGCATCGTTCACCATGTTGCACGCATTTTCGTCGATGCGATAGTATTCGCTATCCATTTTATGCTTTGTAAGGTCTTCCACTTCCACTTCCCTGAAAGCACCCAAACCCAAATGCAAGGTAATCTCAGCAAAACGAATACCTTTAATGTCTAAACGCATCATCAATTCGCGAGTAATATGCAATTGAGCAGCAGGGGCAGCAACGGCACCAACGTTTTTAGCAAATAAACTCTGGTACCAAGCCTCATCCTCTTCTTTAACACCTCTTGTGATGTATTTGGGAATTGGGGTCTCGCCTAATTTTTTAATTACACGATCAAACTCTTCATCGGTGCCATCAAATAAGAAACGAATGGTACGACCTCGTGAAGTGGTATTATCTACTACTTCAGCAACCAAATCATCATCCCCAAAATACAATTTATTACCCACACGAATTTTACGTGCTGGATCTACGAGTACATCCCATAAACGCAATTCGTGATTCAATTCACGCAACAAGAAAACCTCAATTTGTGCGCCCGTCTTCTCCTTTTGTCCGTACATTCGAGCGGTGAAAACTTTGGTGTTGTTCACTACAAACACATCATCCTCATCGAAAATATCCAAAATATCCTTAAACATTTTGTGTTCGATACGTCTTTCCTTGCTGTGAACAACCAACAATCGGCTGTCATGACGAGTATTGAGGGGTTCCTGAGCGATCAACTCCTCGGGAAGTTCAAATTTAAATTGCGATAATTTCATCAGTGTGTACTATGCCCAAATTGGGGGTGCAAAGATAATTACTTTTTAGCAAAACCCGGCGCTACCACCAAATCCTTGGTGCCATGGCCGTAATCATAGAATCCTCTGCCTGATTTTACACCCAAATCTCCGCTGGTTACCATATTAACTAACAACGGACTAGGTGCGTATTTGGGATTCCCAAAACCATCGTGCAACACATTTAAAATAGCTAAGCAAACGTCCAACCCGATAAAATCAGCCAATTGCAATGGCCCCATCGGATGAGCCATACCTAACTTCATGATTGTATCAATTTCTTCTACCCCAGCTACCCCTTCGTGCAAGGAAATAATAGCTTCGTTGATCATTGGCATTAAAATCCTGTTGGCTATAAAACCGGGGTAATCTTTGGTTAAGGCCGGAACTTTACCCAAATTCTTACTTAATTCCAGAATGGTTTGAGTAACCGAATCCTCTGTTTTAAATCCTTCAATCACTTCCACCAACTTCATTACCGGTACAGGATTCATAAAATGCATACCAACTACTTGGGTTGGTCTTTTGGTGACTGCAGCGATCTTGGTTATGGAAATACTGGAAGTATTGGTTGCTAAAATGGCGTGGGCTGGCGCATGAGCGTCCATTTCACGGAAAATAGACAGCTTAATTTCTACATTCTCCGTGGCCGCTTCTACTACTAAATCAACTGTTGAAACTCCTTTAGACAATTCGGTGTAGGTAGTAATATTACCTAAGGCCGAGGCTTTTTCCTCTTCCGTTAATCCACCTTTGGCAATTTGTCTATCCATATTTTTACCGATCGTTGCCACAGCTTTATCCAAAGCCTCTTGTCTAACGTCGATCAAATTAACTGAGTACCCCTTTTGGGCGAAAACGTGTGCAATACCATTTCCCATAGTACCGCCGCCAATTACCGCAACAGATTTTATCATAGAATTTTGCTGCTGCAAAGGTAATCACCAAAGTTCAATTCCCTACTCAAACTGCTCCGCTATCGTCAAATTCTATCCCTATTTTCCTGTAAATCCAACCTATTTTCAACGGGTTTAGACTACCTACTACCCTGCATTGTCTAATGCCATGCACTTACAATTACATTCAAAGACTCGCTAATCCATTGCCCCAATATTCCAAAAAATCATTTGTTTATTTACACAATATAATGCGATTGTGTGCACCAATATCCAAAGTACTCACCTCCTTGAATTGCTGTTGAAGTAATGGGAGTAAAGTGTTGGCCGATGCGAACTGCCCCAATTTGTCTTTCATCGTATTAATTGCCACATGACCTCCCGATGCTACAGAAGCCAAATGCGAAATAAATTGCTGGTTAAAAACCAACTCCGGTACAACATCGTCAATAAATAAATCCACCAATATTACATCGTATTCCCAGGAGTTTTCAGAAGCCTTACGCAAATAATCAAAGGCATTTTCTTGTATGATTCTAACACCTTTGGTGTAAAAAAAAGATTTTGCAACATCCACAATATCCGAATCAATTTCAACGCCAACAATTTCTGCATCACGCTGAAATTGCTGATGAATAATTTCGGCCGCGCTTCCTCCGCCATACCCCAACATTAACACCCGTTCAAACGATGCTTGCTTGGCTTTTAACTCCGATAACGACTTTTCCATTATCGTATGCAAGGAACCAAAAGAATAATTGACTTTATTCGTCTCCAATATATACCTCCCCTTCCACGCCAACACTTGTATATCCTCCGTGTATTTAGATGATGTTTGAAAAACCCGTTGAGGCCACAAATAACTCAACCATCGCTTTAACCCTTTGGGCCTTTTTCGAACATCCTTAGGTTCAACATGCTGCTGCATCAACGATTCTATATCAAACATGGCAAGTTTTTATGCTGCAAATTTCCTTAAAATCCATCAATACTTCATAGCCCTTGATAGCATATCCAATAAATTTGCAACTCAAGTAACATAAAATCAGCTAAGAACTTTACATTTAATCAAAACGTTAAATAGTAATAGACACATATTACAGTAATTACTATCCCCCACACATAAACCATCACTTATTATAAAAGCACATCCAATTTCGTACAATCCAAATGTCTAACATACAGTTATCAAGGCACGATAATCTTCCTCAGTTTCAATTTGAAATACTGCTTGCCAGCAAATCCCCACGGAGACAGCAACTTTTTAAAGAAACTGGTTTTAATTTTCAAATTATTTCTATTGATGCCGATGAATCCTTTGATGCACAAAAAACACCCGCAGAAATATCCGAATTCTTAGCGAAGCATAAGGCCTCACATTATTATAAATCTTTACATAACAATCAATTATTGGTTACGGCAGATACCATTGTATATTCCGAAAACAGGGTGCTTAATAAACCCAGCAGCGAGCAAGAAGCCTTTGAAATGTTATCATTTTTATCCGGTAGAACGCATCAGGTATTCACGGGTGTGGCGGTAAAAAGCATGGAACAGGAACGCGTATTCCACGAATCCACGGAAGTAACCTTTAAAAACCTAACCCATCAAGAAATATGGCACTATATAAAAACTGCCAGCCCTATGGATAAGGCCGGCAGTTATGGTGTCCAAGATTGGATGGGCTATGTGGGTGTCTCCTCCATCAACGGTTGCTTTTACAACGTGATGGGATTCCCCATGAGCCGCTTTTGGGAAGAACTAAATTGTTTTATTTCCTAAACTTAAGAAACAGCAATTATTTGCAACCAGTAACCACACAATTTTGTGCCTGAACCAACGCTTTCGACGCATTTAAAAGGCCACCTGTTTTTGATAAATCCGTAAACAACGCACTCTCTTTTGAACCAGGTACCTTTACTTTCGCCGATGGTTTCATTTTATTGGTGCTTGTTTCCAATACAAATTTAATTTGCTCCGCAGTTAATTCAGGGTATCTGCTCCAAACAAATGCTGCAACACCAGCACATACAGGAGCAGCCATGCTTGTACCATTGAAATAGGCGTAATCGTTATTAGGAATAGTACTGTAGATATCCTGTCCTGGTGAAAATAAATCCACGTTGTTTTTTCCATAATTTGAAAAATCCGTAGCTAACACTTTCGCTTTGGGTTGAGAAGCACCTACTTCAATCCAGTTTTTAGCAAATGCACCACCACCCAATGAATCGTTAGGATAATTCAACTCTTGATCTATATTTAAACTGCTATTTCCCGCAGCGTGAACCAACAAAACACCTTTGCTTTCAGCAAATTTAACCGCCTCGTTAACCACCCCTTTATCCCAGCTGTATCCTTTACCAAAACTCATATTGATAATTTGAGCTCCGTTTTCAACGGCATAACGAATACCATTCGCCACGTCTTTATCGCGCTCATCCCCATCAGGAACTACACGCACAACCATGATTCTAACGTTATCCGCAACGCCATCTAAACCTACATTATTACCACGCACAGCCCCAATGATACCCGCAACGTGAGTACCATGACTAGCATCCGGGCCCATCACATTGTTATTCCCGTAGTAACGCTCGCGAGAATTGGCATAGTTATCCC
>JBJOFM010000281.1:0-3102 GCA_046048755.1 Bacteroidota bacterium
ATTTCCAATATATTTTTGCACCACACTTAAATAGGAAAAACAAAAAAATGAAAAAGATCTCTTTCGCATTTGCAGCTGTTGCTTTATTTGCTTTCGCTGCTTGTTCTAACGGAACTGAAACTGCTCCTGCTGATTCTGCTACTAACGATTCAAACGTAGTAGCTGCTCCTGCAGATAGCAACACTACTGATTCTAACGCTGCTGATAGCGGTGCAACTGCTGCTCCTGTAGCTGCTCCAGCTCCTGCTGCTCACTAATCAGAAAATTAAAAAGAAATTTTGAAAGCGCTTGGAAACAAGCGCTTTTTTTATTATTTTTGTGGTGATGAAGAAAATCCTGGCCATAGCGTTATTGTTGTTACTTTTACCAGTAACACGCGCTAAGTCCCTTGAAAATGGGGATAATCCGCCAGCTGCAGTGTCTGTTGCAGGGCCTTCTTTTTCATTAACGCCCAACCCTGTAACTGGTTCTCATTTTTATGTAAACTTGGCTTTTTCAGAAGCTCAGTACCCTGAAGCGGGAATTATTATCAATGATGTTTTAGGGAAAACCGTGTATTCTTATGGTTTAACCAAAAACGATTATGCGTCAGGCAGAATTCGAATTGATGTTGCCGATGCTATGCTTGACAAAGGCGTTTATTTTGTTCAAGTGAAAAGTGGTGATGCCACCAAGACGTTGAAATTGGCGATTCGCTAATTTTCAATTGTGGTAGATTGAATTTTTCCATAGAATTATTTACTGCCCTACATTCACCCCATTAAAATTCTTATTATTTATGATTCTTATTCGTAATGCACGCAGTTCTGATGTCGCGGCAATGCACGGACTTATTTTAGAATTGGCAGAATACGAAAAGGCACCCCATGAGGTAATTGCTACGGAAGCTACCTTACACGATGCTCTTTTTGGAGATTCACCGGTTGCTATTGCTTGGGTTGCGGAATTAGACAATGTAGTTCGCGGTATGGCAATTTGTTACTTACGCTATTCTACCTGGAAAGGAGTAACCTTGTATCTTGAAGATCTTATCGTTCATGAAGAATATAGACAGCAAGGATTGGGAAGGGCTTTGTTAACCCAATGCATTCAATTTGCGAAAGATAAAAATTATCAACGGGTATTATGGCAGGTACTTGACTGGAATACACCGGCTATTGATTTTTACAAACAATTCAATACCCAGTTTGATGCAGGGTGGTTGAATGCTTGGATCGATATTCAGTAAGGTGTAATTAGAATTGTAACATCAAACCAGCGATGGTAGCACTCATATAGTTTGCTAATGTTCCAACCAACAGTGCTTTGAATCCCAATTTCGCTAAATCCGTTCTTCTGCTGGGCGCAATTTTCCCGATTCCTCCTACTTGAATAGCGATTGAACTGAAATTTGCAAAGCCGCACAAGGCAAACGTTGCGATAGTAGCGCTAATCGGCTGCAATGAGGATTGAATATCTTTTAATTTTAAGTAACCAACAAATTCGTTTACAACGAGTTTCGTGCCCATCAGACCGCCTACGGCATGAATATCTTTAGATGGTACCCCCATAATCCAGGCAAATCCGGAGAATACATAGCCCAGTAACCATTCCAACGATAGTTGAGACATTCCCATCATGGACCCCAATTGACCTAATAAAAAATCGATAAAAGCAATCAACGCCAAAAATCCAATTAGCATGGCTACTACGTTTAGGGCTACGCCCAAACCTTCGGCGGCACCTTGACTAATAGCATCCAATAGGTTTGCATTTTCTTTTTTAACTTCTAATTTTACCTCCCCTGCAGTTTCGCTGGGTTCGGTTTCTGGCCATACGATTTTGGAAATTACTAAAGCCCCGGGTGCAGCCATAATGCTGGCGGCCAGTAGGCTGGAGGCATCGATGCCTAATGCGATATAGGTAGCCATCACTCCCCCTGCGATACAAGCCATAGAGCCGCTCATGCTTGCAAGCAACTCGCTCATTGTCATCCCTTTTACATAAGGTCCTATCATTAATTGGGCTTCTACCTGGCCAACAAATGCGGAGGAGATGTTACTGAGTGATTCACTGCCACTTACTCTCATGGTTTTGTTCATGAAACGCGCAAATTGTTTGATGATCCACTGCAATACGCCCAAATGATAAAATATTTTCACCAAAACAGCTACGAAAATGATGGTAGGGATAACGCGGAAGAAGAAGATGAAATTCTGACCGAACGTATCGGCCATGGCCTTGTCTCGAGCTAATGGACCAAATACGAATTCGGCTCCTTTATCGGAAAACATGAGTAGTTTTTGGACGATTTTACCTAGGAACAAAAACACCGATTTTCCAACGCTGGTTTTTAGAATAAAAACGGCCAGTAAAATCTGCATCAACAGCCCTACACCCACGGTGCGATAATTGATTGCTTTTCTATTATTCGACAGGGCGAATGCCAGTACTAAAATGGTAATAAAACCAAGGATTCCAATAAAATTCATGCGCCAACAATATTACGGGAATATTCCCAAATTATTGCGCAGATTTATCGGTAACCTAATCCAATTTCTATGGAATCGATGAGGCTGTGAATTACTTTAATATGTATTTCTTGGGCTCTATCGGCAAAATTTGAGAAGGGTGCACGAATTTCGATATCGCACAAATCTTTTATCACACCTCCATCTTTACCAGTTAATCCTATGGTAGTCATGCCGATTAATTTGGCTGATTCCATAGCATTTACGATATTCTTACTGTTCCCGGAAGTACTAATCCCCAACAAAACATCGCCAGGTTTCCCCAAGGCTTCTACGTATCTGCTGAAAATAAAATCGTAACCGTAATCGTTGCCCACACAGGAAATATGGGAAGGATCCGAGATAGCTATCGCAGCGATTCCAGGCCTGTTATTTCTGTATCTGCCGGTAAGCTCTTCGGCAAAGTGCATGGCATCGCAATGACTTCCTCCGTTTCCACAACTTAGAATTTTACCCCCATTTTTAAGCGCTGCAATCATGTGTATGGCCGCCGCGCTGATGTTCTCCATTTGCTGGTCATCATGTAGGAATTGCGTAAGTATCTCTTGCGCTTCCAAAAAATGCTGTTTGATTTGGTGGGTGTTTTCCATAC
>JBJOFM010000282.1:0-4227 GCA_046048755.1 Bacteroidota bacterium
TAATTCCAATTGCCTTCGTAGTCGGCAGGCGTTGCCCCCTTGTTGATGCGATCGTACCCTCCAGCAGCAAATCCACACTCGAAATAAATACTGGCGTCCGACCAAGGAAAGTGAATGTTCAATTGGCGTTGATTGGGATCGGTATTCCAACCATAAATCACAGAAGTATTGGTTGGCAAAGCATTGGGGTCGCCTTTTGCCCAAAACGCTATAGAAATCTCTTTGTTGATAGTGGAAAAACTGTCGGCGGCCAAGGTAATTTGTCCGTTAGACCCTAAATCCACGGAATAATTATTATTCGCAAATAGCATACTCACTCCCGTATCGGCATAACCATCTAAGACGATTCCCTGTCCGGGAGAAGCATTGGTAAATGAAAATTCAATCAATAAGTTACTTTGACCGTCCCATGTAAATGGGGTATGGAAAACAATATCGTTGCTACCGGATACAAATAGCGTGGAATTGTAATAGACTTCTGTGAAACCGGTAGTTATTGGAGTTGCGGCATTCAGGTGATTTTGGGTGGTTTGTTGTATCTGTATCTTCAAGAAATTAGCCATTCCAGCCGTTTGAGCATGCAGTGCGACACCTTGAATGTCGCCTGCTGAAAAACCTGCAGTTAGCAACTCTTGGGCTCGATACAGCACCTGAGTTTTACCTGATTGCTGTGAGGTATTGAGCGCTTCGTACAGATTGCTACTGTATTTGCCCACGCTATGCTGAACAGTGTTTGACTTAGCACTTACCGACACATTTTTCACGGTATAGTCATAGTAATCGTAAACGGGTTTGGTAGTATACGAGAATTGGGGTCCAGTGAAATTCGACACCACAAATTTGGGTGCTGTTTGGGGGATTATTTCGATTTTCGATGAGTCTACAATAAACGTATTGCAGGAGTAATCCCACTCACCGCAGCCTTTATTGCGGTTGGATCCATCGGAGACCAAGCCGTTTTTACAACGCATGGCATAGCGTAATACGATCTTTTCGTATTCGAGATTACCATCAGGATAATTTGCGATGGTATCGCGATTATTGGTACCGTAATGGATGGTTTTGACGCGGATGGTATCGCCTTGGTTCTGAGCCGAAAGTATGGTTGGAAGCCCCAAAAAGGAAAGGATAAAAATAAAAGCGAAACACTTGAACTGTTTTGACATGTAATGATGAATTTTTTATACTTTGTAATTATCAAAAGTACGAAAAATCTATTCATCAACGATTACATGAAAATTTTCACTTTGTTGTCCGTTCCAATATTTCCATGTTCTAATTACTGCCATTTCCTTGTAGCTAGGTATTTGTGGTTTTTAAGATAAAGCCATATTAATCCCTTTAGATTTTGGAAGAATATGTCTATTTTGAAACCGTTTTTCTTTCTAACATTTCCCAATATTCATTTGTTTATATTTTAACTTTGATACTCAATCCATGAACGACATCATTTGCCCCAAGTGCCACACCGCATTTAAAGTTGACGAAGCCGGTTTCGCCGCTATCTTGAAACAAGTTAGAGATCAGCAATTCAATGCAGAAATCAATGAACGACTAAAACTCGCGCATCAACAGCAGGCATCGGCCATTGAAATCGCAGAAGCCAACCTGAAAACCAAATTGCAAGCCGAACTGCTTAAACGCGAACAAGCCATCGCCGAGTTACAGGCAAAAATAGAAAGGGCCGATATGGAAAAACAGTTGTCGGTTACCCAAGCCGTTCAACAACTTGAAAAAGACAAAATGGCGTTGACCAGTGAACTCAGTAACAAGGAGATGGAGAAAAAACTCATTGAATCCAATCTCACTGCCAAATACAGTGCAGAACTTAAAACCCGAGATGATATCATCAAGTTTAAGGAGGAAGAAATCGCGCGTCAACGGGATTTAAAACAGAAACTCTCCACGAAAATGATCGGCGAAACCTTGGAACAACATTGCGAAATTGAATTTAATCGATTGCGTGCTACCGGTTTCCAAAAAGCCTATTTCGAAAAAGATAACGACTCTCGCAGCGGCAGTAAAGGGGATTATATTTATCGGGAAATGGACGAGAATGGGGTGGAAATTATTTCCATCATGTTTGAAATGAAGAACGAGGCAGATACCACCGCTACCAAAAAAAAGAACGAAGATTTTTTAAAAGAGTTGGATAAAGACCGAACCGAGAAGAAATGTGAGTACGCGGTTTTGGTGTCGTTATTGGAATCCGATAATGAACTGTACAACTCAGGGATTGTAGACGTTTCGCATCGCCATGAGAAAATGTACGTAGTTCGCCCCCAGTTCTTTATCCCTATCATTACATTACTGCGCAACGCGGCGCTAAATTCTTTGTCGTACAAGCAAGAATTAGCCCAAATGCGGAATCAAAACATCGACATCACCCATTTCGAAGAGAAAATAACCGCATTCAAGGAAGGTTTTGCGAGGAACTACCAGTTGGCTGCTTCTAAATTCCAAACAGCGATTGAAGAAATCGACAAAACCATTTTGCATTTGCAGAAGACCAAGGATGCGCTATTATCATCGGAAAAAAATCTAAAACTCGCAAACAGCAAGGCGGAAGAATTGACCATCAAGCGATTAACACACAACAACCCCACCATGAAGGCGAAATTTGACGCATTAAATGGTCCAACGGAGGAATAATCGGGAACATTCCTCATTTGGGATTTACGCTGCAACATGTTCGCAACCATACTAATAAGCATAGGATTTTTGGGATTGGGACCGAATGATATTTCGGTAAACCCAGAAAAAGTGGAAGCAATTCCGAAGAAAATCATTGCAGAGGTTTCAGCAGGCGAAAAACTTCCCCGCGGACTAAGTGCAAACGGCTATTTGGTTGAAACGGTACCGATCACGCCGGAGTTTGCCCGAAAAATTAAACAATCGGATGTATCGGTATTTTATCGCGGACAGCAAATTGCGGACAGCTTATATAAGGAAGTTCAGTCTCAGAAATTATCAGACATAAACAAATCGGTACATCAACTAGCTCGCGAAATTGTTGGTAATGAACGAAATGATTCCGTGAAATTACTTCGCTTATGCCAATGGATAGTTACCCATTTTGTTTATGATTTGGAGGGTCCTACAGAACCCCATGTATTGGTTGAGGCGAAACGAACTCGCTGCGAAGGGTATGCTAATTTTCTTCAGGAATTGTGCAGAGCCATCCATTTACCCGCGATTTTGGTAACTGGGGTTGCCGATAATGAATCTCGGCCTCGATACAAAATCAATATATTGGATCTGATGCACGCTTGGAATTTGGTGAAAATCAATGGGATATGGAGGCCGGTGGATGTTACTTGGTTAGACCCTGTTTGGCCGAAGGGATTTGAAAAAGAGGTAATCCTTACAGGCAAAGAGCGCAATTTTCTACCCAAACCGGAGGTGTTTGTGATGAGTCATGTTCCTGAAATTAATGGTTTAAAAATGACCAATTTGGGACCTAACTCATTGAAAGAATTTTGCGAAAATCCAGTGGTACTATTTCAGGATTATTCTTTGCAATATTTGGGTGAGTACAGCAATCGAATTAGTCAAAATGGCTCAAGTTTATCGTTTTACTTCTATACAAACCAAACGATGAAGGTAGAATATAGCGCAAGCTATCCAACATCCAATTTATTCATTTCATTGGAACCGGGGCTACACAAAATTACGGTCTTGTCCCCTACTCGGTCATCGGAAATTAGATTCAGTTCCACGGATTTTTTGAGTGTGTTTTTTGTAAATCCTTCCACATCGAATTTACGAATGATTGAGGAGCAGAAAGCCGAGGCTACCGCCACTGGGCAACATTATACCTATGAGTTTTATAATTACCTAGAGACGGTAATTAAGAGTAAAAAGTACAATTTCCATCCAAATTTAAAGGACGAGGAAAGGAATTTAGCGTTATGGAAAGAGGTAATGGATTTGTACGATGGTAGATCGCCTTTGTTAAATTGGTACGTTAATACCAAGGATGAAGTGGGGATACGGTATTATTTTTCGGATAAATTGATTGGGGGAAAAACGGTGTACATAGAATGCAGGGTCCAGTGCACGAGGGAGCAGATTAATTTAACAAATCCTCCCAAGTTCCCGGTTAGCAATTGGCGCTTTGGTTTGGATGACAACTACAGCGGTGCGGGCAAGTGATATTTTTTTTGATTTATTTTCAAACATTTCTTTGTTTTATTATTAAACAATTGTATTTTTGTAATTAGAAAT
>JBJOFM010000283.1:0-4302 GCA_046048755.1 Bacteroidota bacterium
ATTTAAATCCGAACAACTCATACAAAAAACCGAATCTACCACCCCCACGAAAACTTGGGAGCAATCCATATTCCCATCTGCAACCAACCACACAACCTCCAATCCGAAACCACCCATACAATTGCTTCATTTTGCCAACATCCTAGTTTTAGTTCTAGGAATTGGAGTCTCTTCCTGTAATTCGGAAACCACCAAAGGAGAAATTCTCTTGGGCGATACCACAGCTGTAGTGGATACGCTGGGAACATCGGAAACCACCAAAGGGAAAATTCTCTTGGGTGATACCATAGCTGTAGTGGATACGTTGGGGGAAGAAACCAATCAAATCAAAAACCTTAAAAAGGTCGATAAACAGTCTCGCATTTTAGGTAAACCAAAAATTCAACAAATCGAAAAAATAGAACCCATAATCATGGGGGAATGTGTCATGCCGTATGAATACGATAACCGAGACGAATCCCAGTAAAATAGTTGAAGAACCATTAAATAACGAACAATATATCCCAAGGAGAACTCATAAAATCACACAAAAAACAATCGATTTTACCCCCAGGGATATATCATGATTCCTTCCAGTCCACAACTGCCTCTTATGAAATAAAGTTACCAACGCCCTACAAGACCAATATCAGCAAACCGGATTCTACCAACAACCGGTAAATCCGATTCCATTGTATCGCCGATTGAAATAACAGAAGCAATCCGTAATACACCCCAAGCCCCATAGCACGGAAGGCATACCGTTCGAAATACAAATTCAAATTTCTTAACTCCCAGAAATTGACGGTATGGTCCTCCAACAAATTATCGCCCTGCACCAAATAACTTAAGCCCACCAATATCAGCACCACCGAAATTAGCAACCAAAAATAGGGAACCCACCAAAACTTGGGGAAGATTGACAGTTCCGGTTCTTCTTGTCGATACGATAATTTCTTATCCCGAAAATCCACAGCAAACAGCAACCACACATTGGGAGAATTGGAAATCCGATCCTTCGATTTTTCCAATTGCTGAATCAACAACACATTCATCATAAAGAACCCAATAAAATACAGCATCAATCCTTGGGTTCGCCATTCCTGAACATCGGTACACCATTGAAATCCCCCCGTTATTTTTTGGGCTTCGTTTTCCCAACCAAATTCTCCAAACCACCAAAATCCTACCTCACGAGGCATAAACAATAATAGGGTAATCGAAACGGCTATAATCATCGGCGAAATCATCGCCAAAAAGGGAATTTTCTTGCTAGCAAAAAATCCATACAATGCCACGAATATCAATAAAACCACACCCCAATCTCGAAAAAACCAATTAACTATAGACCGCAATCCAAAAGGACCCGCAGAAGCATCTTCGCTAAACAAAATCCATGCAATCCAAGGAAATCCGACGGTAGCAAATCCTGCGATCAACAGCAAAATAGCGGGTACAAACAAGCTCTTATCAATGCCTTTTCCAAATTTTTCCCATGTCAGAATATCCATGATTAAATCCCAAGAGTAGACAATCAACACAGCCCCTAAGAATAAAGTAAGATGCAAATTCAATCCAAACCGATCAAACTGCGATTGTGCTCCGATCGGCCCCTTATCTTCAAAACGCCCCTTGTCAGAATTTGTGAAGCTATCAACCATCCACGATGGCAAGTTCTCAAAATTAAACTCCCAATTATTCGGATTTACTACAGAACCTGTTACCCATAACGGCAAGCAATCGATTTGAATTTGAATTAATAAAGTAGTTAGGACATACGCAATCAGAGGAATACCCAATAACTGTATAAAGAAACCTGGATCGATGTTCTCAGAGGTTACAGACTCCTTGGTTATGGACCACCTCCAGCCCATCGTTGATTATTTAACGGCTTGAATTTTCCCAAGGTCAGGAATGGCTCTCCGTAAACTCTCTTCAATTCCGGCAGTCATCGTCATTTCACTCATACTGCATGAGCTACAATTGCCGGTTAATTTCAACAATACATCACGTCCCTCAGATACTTCTACCACCTCTACGTCTCCTCCATCGGCCTGCAAATAGGGCCTAACGGTATTCAACACCTCTTCTATTTTGTGGGTAAGAGTTTCTAAATCTACGGTAGTACTCATGAAATTATTCGAAATACAAATATACCATAACACAAGGATAAGTCCAAAAAATAGTAGCATAGTATCCGCCCCGAAGGTCCGTAAATGCCCACCAAATACTTATGGACAACAACCACAAAACCAAGATCTTAGCACCCGCGATTGTTTTCGCGAAGTAACCCAAAAACTACTTCGATTGCAAAATACTCACCTGCTGAGCTACCGCAGCAGCTACTGCATGGAACGGTTGCAATAACGGCGAATCGGGATGAATATTTCCTGTATCCATGGCCGACATCAACTCAGGATTCAGCGGAATTTCTCCTAAAAATGGCAGTCCATATTCGTCGCTAATTTGTTTTCCGCCGCCTTCCCCAAACAAACGATATTTTTTATCCGGAGCATCATCGGGAGTAAAGTAACTCATATTTTCCACCACCCCTAACAACGGTTTGGCAATTTGCTCCATCGAAAACATACCCAAAGCCCTGCGTGCATCGCTCAATGCTACCTCCTGGGGTGTAGTTACTAACACAACGCCCGTTAAAGGCACCGTTTGAACCAAACTTAACTGAACATCACCCGTTCCGGGAGGCAAATCGATGATTAAATAATCCAAGTCGTCCCAAGCCGCATCTTGCACAAACTGCTTGAAGGCCGATGCTACCATGGGTCCGCGCCAAACCACGGCTTGCCCACGAGCAGTCATCAAACCAATGCTGAGCATTTTCATACCATGCACCTCTACGGGAACCATAATTTGCTTATCACCGCGTTGCACCATGTGGGGCGCTTCCGTGGTTCCAAAAATAGTTGGGGCAGATGGACCGTAAATATCCGCATCTAGGTACCCCACTTTTGCGCCCAAATGAGCCAAAGAAAATGCCAACCCCGCACTGAGTGTACTCTTTCCAACACCACCTTTACCCGAAGCAACCGCAATTACGTGTTTCACCCCAGGCAATATTTGATCCCCTTGTAAACTCCGCTGCACTTGAGAACTCACCGCGATATTCACTGCAATCTGAGGATCAACCATCACTCTAATGGCTGTCTTACAAGCATTCACCAGCATATCTTTCATCGGACATGCGGGTGTAGTTAATACCAAGGTGAACGAAATAGAATCTCCAATTTCCAAATCCTGAATCATATTCAGGGTTACTAAATCTTTCTTTAAATCGGGGTCATCCACATGCGACAAAGCCGCTAATACACTTTCTTGTGTGATTGCCATAAACAATTATTTTTTACCGCTAAACAAAGAAACAATACGTGCGAAAAAGCGTTTTTCAAATTCCCAAAAATACCTTGCTTGCCCGAAAATCGCTCCGTAAATCAACAACAGCAGATTGTAAATTGGTAGAATCAATATATAATACGCCATGTCAAACCACCACGCTTCGTGGATAGGCCAAGAACGAAATATCCGCTTTAAAAACATTACCGAAAAACCAGTAAGCGCAAACACCAATAAAATCAGCCAAACCTGAGTGGCACTTTGCACTTTCCAGCGCTCTTTTAGTTTATTTACAAAACTCACAATGCAAAAGTACGCATAGTGTTCGCCCCAACCCCAACTGTTGACAATCTCTTGACAGAATTCCATAAATTTTCGTCTAAGTTTGAACCTGCTTAGTGTTCAAATCAACGTACCAAAGAATAAACCGCCGTTATCAACAATCATGGAATCTACCCCTAATAATCAGGATAGCAATCCAATAATCACAACTACAAAGCCCCAATTAATCCTGTTTCCTTTACCTATCGGCGAGCGCAGCAATGCCTGGATGCTTACCGATGAATACCTGAAAGAAATACAATCCATCTCAACCTGGGTGGCCGAAGAAGCGAGGACCTTAAGACGATTTTTATCGTCATTAAAATTGGGAATCAACATTCCCGAACTAACGATTATTGAACTCAATGAGCACACTTCGCAAAAAGAGCTTGAACAGCAATTATCACAGTGGTCTCAGTTGCATCCTACCGGAATACTTGGACTTTGCTCCGAAGCCGGAATGCCTTGTATCGCGGATCCCGGAAATTTAGCGGTAAAATTTGCGCAAACAAGAAATTGGAATGTACAGGTTATCCCGGGTCCAAACTCACTATTATTAACGCTAGCAGGCAGCGGATTAAACGGGCAATCTTTTACTTTTCATGGATATCCTCCGGTGAAAGACGACCTACAGAAACAGTTGTTATCTAC
>JBJOFM010000284.1:0-5285 GCA_046048755.1 Bacteroidota bacterium
GTACAGAACACAAAGCACCAAAGCACCATGGACCATCATGATATTCTGGGATCCAACTTGCGGTCATTGCAAAGAGGTAATGCCCAAATTGGCCAAAATCTACGAGAAAAATAAAAGTAGAGGATGGAAAGTAATTGGGTTGGCCTCTGGTGATAAACGCAAGGAATGGGAAGATTATTACAACGCGCACCCCGAAACTCAGCAGTTTATCCATCTTATTCGCGGTGAAGTCTTGTCTGAGCGTTACAAGCAAAACCTATTTACTTATTTCGTTAAATCCTCCCCAACCATTTATGTATTGGATGAAAACAATGTAATTCAGGCAAATAGAATTGACATTGACAAGTTGGAAGACTTCATAAACCACTTAGAGAGAGAACGTTACCAACATTTAATTCCAGCCGATGTTCCCAAAGTAGAACCCAATAGTTCGAAGTCGGGCAACAACAGTACTGGAAAATCAAACACAAAACCAAACAACAAACCCGCGAAATCCGCAGGTAAAAAATAATACCATAACTATCCAAGGGTTACTAGTTATCCCTTGGATAGTTTACTAACGTATTTTCAATAGTTACCGGTTCAACCCATTTTTTCGGGTGTAAAATTCTATGTTTCTTGGGAATTCTATGCTGGGGTAATTAATTTCCAAATCAGTTGCATTAATTTCCGTGTATTAGCACCTAACTTTTTTCTGATAGAAAGTGGGGCATTTTGTTTCTGAAATCATTACACCTAGACATCGAAACTACACAAAGACATTGAAATATCTTACTACAAATCAAATACATTACTTCAAGACACTGGAATTAATTCAAGTTACTAAAGTAACTTACTACAAATCACAAACACTACTCCAAGACACTGGGTACTTTAATATTCAATTTCTCCATCACTTTAACGCCATCCTCAAGCATCGCACTGGGGAAATAGGTGATGCCGAACGTATAGATCGGCCCCGAAAATCGATTTCCGCCTTTGAGTACGGCTAATCGGGTACCTAAACCTGCAGCCAATCCAAAATATCGAAGCAATCGAACACTACCGTACATACCTAACTCCAACGGAATCATTGGCTTCAAATCCGGTGATCCAACTGGGTTTAATTTCGATTTAATTGAAGTGGCACCAATTCCTACCTGTCCGAAACATAAAAAACTATACCTGTAGGTTCTGTAGAGTTTATACTCGAATGTGGAACTTATGTAACGAAAACGGTAAAGCATCGAATCATTACCTCTAAATTCAATATACCTAGAACCATATATACCAGTATGGGCTGCAACTTTCCCCCAATCATACCCGTAGCGTAGCCCAAAAATACTAACAGGATCTGCGGAAACGAAGGAATTCCTACCATCTAATGCACCCGTAATAAAAGGTTTTGTTCGCAATGCAAACTTTATGCTATCGATGGGATTCCATTGCGATTTAACGGTATCAAAATCCAATTCCGAACTGTCTTGTCTACGATAAAAAATTTCTCCTGCACCATTCAAACCATCCGTAGTCCTTTTAATTCCGTAATTATGAATGTTTTCAATAAAGAAATCGTTGAATTTCAAAAACAAATTAGTTGACATACAACGTGAATCTCCCATTGCAGCAACAAAATTTGAGGCCGTTAACAACAGGAGTAATACCAATATTTTTGGCGAAAACAACTTTGCACTATGAGTAGGCTTACAATTCAAAAAGTCTTCTTCTAAATCCATTCCAAATTACTTGGTAAATCATTGAATTGTGTTAAATATTTATCATCGAAACGTTCATATAAACACCGAGTGATTGAATTTTAGGACGCTCCTGTTTTCGAATTGAAATTAATTGTATTATTTTTGACCTAATTATTTTTTATTATGGCTCCAAAAACTATAGCCTTCTCAAATCACGGTAACGAGTTTTTTGCCGAGTTACGCCGTCGAGTAGACGGATATTTCCAATCTAAAAGCATGAGCAAGAATGGAAACTACAAACTTTGGTGGAAAACAGCATTTGCCTTACTCTTCACTCCAGCATTGCTCGTTGTAGCGTACTGGGGCAATCTTCCTTTTTGGGCTGTTGTCATTGTATTTGCTTTGGTAGGTGTAATGCACGCATTCACCGGATTCAACGTAATGCACGATGCTTGTCATGGCAGTTTCTCTTCTAAACCTTGGGTTAACAAACTGTTCAGCCATTCCTTAGAAATGTTGGGCAGTCACGCACCAATCTGGAAATTTAAACACAATGTCTTGCACCATACTTGGACCAACATTGATGGATTGGATGACGACATTGCCAAATCACCGTTTTTAAGACATTGTGAATCCCAAACGCTTAAGCCCATGCATAAATTTCAGCATGTTTACATGTTTGGATTGTATGCAATTTCTACCGTTTGGTGGTTATTTGGAAATGATACCATCAAGTACTTCAAACGCGAAGTAAACTTGCAACCATTACCCAAGTTCACGGTGTACGAGCATTTCACTTTCTGGGTTAGTAAGATTATCTATTTGTTAATTTATTTGGTTTATCCTGCTACATTATTTGGTTGGGGAAATGCATTTTTATTGTTTTTCGTATTACACGCATCTTTAGGAATTCTTCTTTCATTGGTGTTCCAAATGGCGCACGCCGTAGATGGAATTCACTTTGAAGATGTAGAAAAATTTGATAGACCCGTTGAAAAGATTCCAAACGAATGGGCCATACACCAAATTATGACTACCAGCAATTTCGCTACTCGCAGTTGGTTGGCTACTTGGTTTATGGGCGGATTGAACTTTCAAGTTGAGCACCATTTATTCCCAAATATTTCTCATGTACACTACCCTGAGGTTAACAAAATATTGAAGGGATTGTGCAATGAGTTCAACGTTAAATACAACGAAGTTCCTACTTTTTGGCAATCCATTCAATCGCACATCCGTTGGATGCGTAAAATGGGTCAACCAGAATTGGTAGCAGCCGCGTAATTATAATGCCAAATCGCTAGCTTGCCACATCGGTAGCTTGCCACATCGCTAGCTTGCCACATCGGTAGCTTCCCGATTCCAGCGAAAAGAATGAGTAGTTTTAATCAGGAATTTACACAAGCAGTTCCCTAGAATAAATACTCTTTCAACTTAATATTCAATACAGTACACTATCACAGGAGACATGACATACGTCATGTCTCCTTGTTTTAATAGCAATGTTCTTTCTACCGTTTCTACCGGTGAACCCCCTATTCCATTTGTACTTATATCGTTTATTCCCCCTGGCAAACTGTTACCGGTTAGAGCCAAAGGCTTATTGTAGTTAGATTTGATGATTGTTAAATTCTGAAACGGATTAAACGAATGTATCCCTACTTGTTTTTTACCTTGCGGAGTAATGGCCACACTGCCCGGAAAATTCTGTGTTAACATGAATACTTGTTTAGGCTTTTTACCCTCAATTTGCATAGAATCATAATTCATATGAATGGAATAGTTATTCCCTTTTCCTAGCTGTTTATACCCTTTTGTACTCACCATTACAAAAACCAGTTGCTTGCCATTTTCTATTTTTCTCGTAAGATAAATGGAGGAAACAGGTAAAATTGGAATCGTTTTTTGTGGGCCATTGTAGGTTATAGTAAAGGCATTTTGAAAACTACGTTGTTCTACCGGTTGTGACCCATAAATTGCCGAACCATTGGCTTTCATCCATGCGCCTATTTCATCCAATCGAGCATAAGCAGCACTATCGAACTCTCCAATTGGGCTGGGTGCAATATTCAACAAGTAATTTCCTCCCCGTGATACAATAGCACATAAATTATTAATTACTACATCCAAGGATTTATAGTTTTCATTCTTTACGTAACTCCAACTGTTCCCTAATGTCATGCAGGTTTCCCAAGGATATGGCAAGAGCTTTGAAGGAATCTGTTGTTCTGGGGTTAGGTAATTCTGATTAGAGCCTTCCACGGCTCTATCTACTACAATTAATCCCGGTTGTAGTTTCCTTGAATCTGAGGCAATTTTATCCATGCCTATATCTTGATGTACCGGTTTATACCCCCAACGCGGACTACTAGCCGTCATGGGCTGAACCCAACCCCCGTCTAACCATAGGATATCTATTGGGCCGTAACCCGACATCAATTCGTTAATTTGTTTTTGGGTGAACTGCACGTAACTATTCCATTTCTCGGGGTATTTATCAATTGAATAGTTGGGATTTCTATCATACGGAGGAAAACTAGGATCCCAATAATCTGGACAATGCCAATCGGGTTTACTAAAATAGGCCCCTACCCACATGTCCTGCTTTCGAAATGCTTCGAATACTTCTTTGGTAATAATTTCCTTAGGATTGGAAGAGAATGGTGAATTTGAGGAAGAGATTATATAGTCCGATAGTTTGGTATCGAACATGCAAAATCCATCGTGGTGTTTGGTGGTAAAAACCGCGTATTTCATGCCAGCTGCGCGGGCTGCTTGGGCCCATAACTCAGGCCGAAACTGCACTGGATTAAACGATTTTTGTAAATCTTCGTATGCCTTGCGGTAGGCAAAGTAATCGGAAGCATAGGGCCCGCGCCGCCTACACCAATCTTCATCTTCGGGGCAAATGCTCCAACTCTCCACCACACCCCACTGGCTGTAAGGCCCCCAGTGCATGAGCAAACCAAATTTCATCCCTTGCCATTGCGTTAATTTCCGCTGCACCAAGGTATCCGCCGGTGGAAAATATTGCTGATCATGGTGGTCCTGAGAATTAGCGGCAACCACCCAAAGAAAAGAACCCCAAAACCAAAGTGATTTTGCAAAATTCTTCGGAATAATCCAAAGAAAAGCTTTAATCCGATTAACACGAGGAACTGGAGAGCTACTATTTGGTAATATTAAATTATAGATATGATTAGACAATTGCATTTATTTCAAATTTCGGAGTTGAACCTTTGATTTATCCTAACTATTTAATTTAACTATTTAACCTCAATTTCATCTACAAACAACCAACCATCACCATTCACCCCGCGCCATTTCGGCAGCGGACCGGGATTATAAACAGTTACTGTAAGGTATCGAGCTAAAATTGGTTTTTCGAGCCTTACCTCTAATACGCCTATTCCAAGTGGCAATTGTTTGCCTACTTGTTCGTTTGTTGCGGTTAGAGAATGAGAATAACTATAATCAGAAGGAATTTTTAAATCGGATTTAAACTGGGCGTTTTTTACCGACTCCGCCGAATTTGTTGGTTTAGCTGAAGTTGATCGCATATTTTCAGTTTGATTATCAACATCCAAATCGGAGATAGTCCGATCAAAA
>JBJOFM010000285.1:0-7036 GCA_046048755.1 Bacteroidota bacterium
GAGAAGTAGATCGCAGCGGATTTATTCGCATAGGATCTAGTTACTACGATTTACAAACCAATTACGCCATGCCACGTCGTCTTGTTATGCATCCTGACGGGGGAATTTCTGCGACTTGGACAACCTCAACTTCTGACGCCATGGGTTACCCAGGTCGTGGTTCTGGTTACAATTATCGCAGTTCAGCAAAGATTTGGAATAAATCGGATTCAACCCGTGTGGAAGCTAGCGAACGTACCGGCTGGCCATCTGTAGGTGTATTGGCCGATGGTTCCGTATTTACCATCGGACACGATGCAACAAACGGAGGATTTTATTTAACCAAAAGCTCATCGGCTACTTCAAGACCTTCGGTAACAACCAATGTGTTACGTGAAGCCCCGTATAAGCCGATATGGTCAAGAGCCGTTAGTAGTGGAAATACAATTCACTTGATATGTTCGTACACCGATTCAGCAGCTCCAGGCGAAGCTAGAGCTCCTCGCAGAAACGGTATTTTTGCTCCAATGGTTTACAGCCGTTCAAAAGATGGTGGTGATAATTGGGATATTCAGCACATAATGTTGCCTAATTATGACAGTACCCTAACCAATAACGGAGGTGCCGATCAATACGCCATTGATGTAAAAGGTAATACAGTTGCCGTAGTAAATGCAGATTTATTGCAGGGCGTTGTTTTATGGAAAAGCTTAGACGGTGGAGATACTTGGAAGAGAATCATGGCCGATTCTTTCCGTTATGCTCCGTACAATGCTAAGCGTGAAATGTTAGATACCCCAATCTCCAATGATGGTACTGTAGATGTATTAATTGATGGTAACGATAATGTACACGTATTCTGGGGATTAGGTCGAGTATTGGATACCGATACCACCGATGAATCGTACAGTTTCTATCCTGGTTTACAAGGGATTGTGCATTGGGATGAAGCTTCAAACAAGCAAACTATCATCGCTTCTGGTGCGGCATTTGATAACGATGGAGATGGAATTAATGCCCTTGAGCAGTCTACTTTTGCCTCATTACAAAACGGTGCAGTCCCAGCAGGAATGTCAACCGTTGCTCGATTAGGAAATACATCGGCGATGCGTCAGCCAAGTTCGGGTATCGCAGCTGATGGAAGTTTGTATTGTATCTTCAGTGTTCCCGTAGAAGGTGTTTTGAGCGATTTGGGTGCGAACTACCGTGACTTAGGAGTATCTTATTCTGTGGATGGCGGTGCTACTTGGTCTGCTCCTCAGAACATAACTCAAGTACGTGATATGGAAGATGATTTCGGTTGCGTAGCCAAGACTGTGGATGATTTCTTGCACGTTATGTGGCAACAAGACGAAATCCCAGGAACTAACTTGCAAAACAATCAGTCTGGATTTGGTAATCACCCTGTGAACCTAGGTGTAATGTACTACCAGGCTATTCCAGTTTCTGAAATTAAAGCAGGTACTATCGGTCACTATTATGGCTTAAATACCGAAGAACCAAATAAAGGAAAAGTAATGGTAGTTAATCAAAACTATCCTAACCCATTCCAAGGTTCTACCGATGTATTGGTTTATTTGACTAAACCAGGTAGTGTAAATGTTGAAGTTAGAAACGCAATGGGTGCTTTGGTTTCTACTCAGTCTTACGATAATTTGTCTAAAGGAAACCATATCCTTTCAATCAATGGAGAATCGTTGAGCACAGGTATTTATACATACACCTTAATCAGTGGTGGAAGCTCAGTGAGCAAGACCATGATGGTTAAATAATTGTAAATAATTTGTTCTTTTAGAAATCCCGGTCTTTGGACCGGGATTTTTTTTTACCTTTGAATTTCGTGAAAACTAATCATTGGTACTACTGGATTACTGGCGCTTTGTTTGCTATTTTGGGCGTATTTATGGTGGTTTTAGACTCTACTCTTCCAATTATTCCTATACAATTAGCTATGGCAATGGATAATCATTTTGGATGGGTGTTATTTGCTTGGGGAATATTTCGTGCGGTGAATGGATATTGGATTTACAAAAAAACTAAAAGAGTTCAATCCGTAGAATCGGAGGCTGCAACGGATGTTTAAACGAAATGTACTTTCTGTCCTGGGCTTCATGGTAGTTCTGCTTACAAGTTGCCTGGATATGAATCATCAAGGCACAGGGAATGATATACCCACCAAAGGGGAAGTAACGATGCATTTTGATCGCAGTGATTCGTTTGTCATTGAGCAGCTCATACATCAATTTGAATTGGAATATCCCAAAGCGAAAATTAATCCGGTCTATTTGTCGCACCAAGAGTTACTTGATTTACTGAATAAAGGAGAAGTAAAAGGAGTTTTTTTACATCGGTCGTTTACCAATGATGATAAAACGGTATTAGGTAAAAAAAATATAAAAGTCCGATCCGTTATGGTATTTAAAACTTCTGCCGCCTTCGTTTGCAACAAACAATTAGACATTACACCAAGCAAACAACAAATGATCGATTGGCTTGCCGGTGTAAATTCCATGGCTGCACAATCGTTAACCTTGTATGGAAAGGGTGGTCGATTTTTAGAAGAAGTTGATTCCATACTCCGTGTTCAAGGTAAAGTGTTAAAGCGAAAAATACATTCCTGTAATTCGCCGATGGCTGTAATCAATTCCGTTAAAATGGATCCTCAAACGTTGGGAGTAGTTGGTTTAAATTGGTTGGCCGATGATGGCGATTCCTTATCCATTGCCTTGCGTAAAGAAATCCGAATAATTGCGTTTTCGACAGATTCAGACCCCGCAGTGAATAATTTGGGCGATGCTGCTTACCGCGAATCTACGAGAACTGCAAATCATGGAATTACAAATCATGGAGCTAGTCAAAGTGAAGTTTCCTGGGCCAAAATATATCCGTTTCAAAGTCAAATTGCCGACAAAAGCTATCCGTTTATTGAACCCGTTTGGGGCTACGATTTACAGGGGTACTCTGGATTGGTATCTGGATTCCTTTCGTTCGTTTGCTCGCATCCAGGTCAAGTTTTGATAAAAAAGTCGGGATTATACCCTGCGTTACCTCCACATCGAACCATTGAATTACAATAAATACAATTTTTTTTTAATTAGATAAAACATAATCCATTGTTTAATAGTTTTTTTGCAGTAAAATGAAAAAGTTAATTTTTTCCTTGTTGGCGATTCTCCCATGCTTTTATGTGGGATTATCGGCACAAACGTTGGCAGAAGCACAACGTCTTTCTCGTAACGAACAGTTTGAGGATGCCGATAGTATCTATCGAGTGTTAATTACCAAGAATCCAAAGAAGCCCGACTTCTATTACTATGCCGGTTTGAATTTGATTTATAAAGGAGATTCTGCTGGTGCTTTATCCTTGTTTGACGAAGGTTTAGCAAAAGCTCCAACCAATCCATTCATCATGGTAGGTAAGGGGCATATGGCTTTAAGAGCGGGTAATATTGCTGCGGCGGAACAATTCTTCACCAAAGCCTCAGCAGCGAAGAAAAAAGTGAAATTGGTGGTGCACAAGGAAATCGCTCGCTGTTATTTGTTGGTTGATTTCGGAAGTAAAGACCAAATTTTAGCGCATGCCAAAAAAGCATTTGATAATTTGAAACTAGCTTCGGAAACCGATATTGAGGTGAATTTATTACGAGGGGAAGCCTTGAGTATCATCAATCCATCGGATTTGTCTAATGCCGTGGTTGAATACACCATTGCTAAAAACAATGCGGAAACGGATCCTAGACCTGTTACCATGGAAGGAAGAGCTTACACTCGTGTAGGTAATTACTTGATGGCTACAGCGAAAGCGGATGATGCGTTGGCAATCGACAAAGAGTTTGCACCGGCTTACCGCTTGAAAGCAGAAGCGTTCGCTAAAATGAAGATGCGGGATTCGGCTATCCATTATTACGAAGAGTATTTAAAGAGAAACAATAATTTTACTGCGCGTAAATTCTATGTCGTAACCTTGTTTCAAACCAGAGATTGGGATAAGACCATCGAACAAGCCGATGTTTTATTAAGTCAAAAAGATAACGCGTATGTGCGTGGAATCAAGAGTTTTGCAATCGGCGAGAAAACAGATGCTACAAAAGAGCTATTAAACGAGGGTATTAATGAATTTAGCCAGTTCGAAAACAACTATGTAAAAGTTCAAGGCAGAAAATTATCGTCAACAGAATCGTACTACAAAGCACTGTTGTATGCTCGAGTAGGGGATGACGGTAAAATGGAGACAAGTTTCAATGTAATTTCTCCTGTACTTATGGATACCGCTAAGGCTGCAGAGCGTATGTATACACGTATGCAGGATGTTTATTGGAATGCTAAACAGTACGATAAAACCTATCAAGTGATTGAAATGAAAAAGATGAAGTTGAAAGACTCATTGAATATCAAAGACATGTTTTATGCTGCAGTATGCTTAACTCGTATGGAAAGACACCAAGATGCATTGGGATTATACCAACAAATAGTAAAACAAGATACCAATTACGTAGACGGCTACAACCGAATTGCTACCACTTGGGCGGTTTTGGACAGAAAAGATACCACTGGAAATGTAACTACCGCATATTTGAAATGGATTAGTAAGCTGGATTCTGCAGCCTTAACAGTTCCTAGAACGAAAGTAGATGTGGTAAATGCCTACAAAAATTTAGCTCATTATGCTTTGCAGAAGAAGGATTACGAAACTGCGATTATGTATTGGGGTAAAGTATTAGCAATTAAGCCCGATGATGCTGCCGTGATTGAAGTAAAGCAGAAGTATGAGGATTATGTTGCGAAGTTGAAGAAACGTTCTACTACGGCAACCAAAGGTACAACGGCAGGAACTTCCACTACGGCGCCCGCTGCAGGAGGTAAACCTTCGAAATAAGATTGTAAATTTTCTCACATAATATACATTTGACGCCCGATTTCTACCATCGGGCGTTATTTTTGATAGGAATTTCTTTACATTGAAAAAATGGACTAACCCCATGTTGCGGTTTGCGTTAATATTGATTTGGCTTACTACGTCCTGTTTGAAAGCACAGTCCTATGTGAATTCGATGGCTAAAGGGGTGATGATTCAGGTGATATCAGTACCGGCCCTGGAGCAATTACCGGGATATCAATCCAATCAACGAACAATTTATTTTTTAAAACGAACGCTCGAGATATTGCAGTTGCATCTCAGAGATAGTTCTATTCAATCGACAAATAGCGTGTCTGTCATTTCTAACGATTCGGTTACGTTTGAAATTTCGGATAAAAAGCAGGATGTTTTTGAACTTTCCAATGTAAGCATTGCACAGAAGTACCACGATATATCCGGGTTGTTTCGTGTTAGGCAACAGGTGGAGTCTTTATTAGAGTGCAGGGTTACCGTTTTGGACATGGATTTGGGATTATTGCATTTTCAATGCAGTAATTTGGAAAAATGGAAGGTGTTTTTGGATGGAATAGAGTTCTTATTTAATCAAAATTGGCGATTAAAAGTGCAATACGGAGCCGATGTTTCAAGAAGACAACGCATACCCAATGACCCCGAATTTAATCAACAAAAATACTTGCAATCCATACAAATGCCCGATGCATGGGATTACGGAGTATCATCTGTAACTCGCGCGGGCGATACGGCTATTATTGCCATTATTGACGATGGCGTTGATACCGGCCACGTAGATTTAGTGCCAAATTTGTACAGGAATTACAAAGAAATCCCCTGGAATGGTATCGATGAAGATTCCAATGGGTATGTAGACGATTACTGGGGGTGGAACGGTGGTGATAATTCACCCTTAATTTTCAATCGAGAATCAACCCGATATGGTCATGGAACATCGGTGGCATCGGCCATGATGGCCAAAGGTGATAACAATAAAGGGATAACAGGGCTGCTATGGGATACCAAATTGATGATTACCCATTGTTATCCAACCAACGGAGGGGCAGCGGATGTAGGTGTGGTTAATGCGATGGTTTATTTGTTCAATCAGAAGAAATTATACAGGCAGTCAGGCGGTAGCAAAGGGGCAAATATTGTAGCCGTAAATATGTCGGTAGGGGTCGACAATGCATTCCCGTTTGAATTCCCGATTTGGTGTTCCATGTACGATTCCTTGGTTTCGGTAGGTATCATGTGTGCGTCTTCAACAACTAATTTAAATATCGATGTAGACGATCCAAGTAAAGGCGATATCCCCAGTTTGTGTCCATCCAAGGGGTTGATAGTAGTTTCAAGTGCCGATGAAAATAAGAACCGTGCATCCAGTGGTTATGGAGCGGTATCGGTAGATATACATGCAACCGGGCAGAGTATGTATTTAGCGAAGCCAACCCAAACCCACAGTTATCCGTACGCTATGGAATCGGGAACTTCCTTTGCATCGCCTCAAGTAACGGCAACCATTGCCTGGTTATATAGCCGTAGTTGTCATTCATTTTTGAATTTATGGAACAACCATCCCGATAGCGCCATTGTGCTCATGCGAAAGTGGATATTGTCGTCAGTCCAACAAAATTCAACCTTAACCGGGAAGTCAACCTCCGGTGGGTATTTGCAGGTTTTATCGGCTTGGGAGAAAATGCATCAATGGTGTTCTGCAAACGATAACGCCTATTCAACCAAAACAATTCAACCGAAATCTTTGGTTTTATATCCCAATCCAATTGCTAGCGATAAAATGCTATTGGATGGCATTCGAATTAATAACCCCAATGTACAGACAATATCGGGGATGCATGCCCGACTGTTCAATGCAGCCGGTAATGTGGTTTCCGATCTTAACGTTGAAAGTTATCACCTAGGCGAAGATGCCGGGCTAGTTGTAAAGTCTGAGACCGTTTTAGCCCCAGGGTTTTACCAAATTACCCTATTCAATTCTCAAACCCAAGAGAACCACTTCTTCCCGATTATTGTTACGGAAAACTAAAGGGATTACTTGTTTTATCGGGGGATATTTTCAATATCTTTTCTTTTTATAAACAATACGTTTCTGTTTACCCATGTGGGATGGAATTAATAATGAAACTATTTACTAGTTAAATATAATTTATCAAATCGTTCTTTGAG
>JBJOFM010000286.1:0-2571 GCA_046048755.1 Bacteroidota bacterium
GAAAAAATCATGATAAAATATTATTTCCTCTCAGCGATCTTAATTATGATCATTAAAAATGGGGCCTCACAAACTGTAATTTGGCAAAATGATTTTGAGAATCCCACAGAATGGACTTTAAATCTTTCAACTGGTCAAAATGATATTGATGCGAATCTTTGGGTAATTTCTGATGACGAGGGAGGAGTAGCTGCTGGAAGTTGTGGTGTAGCTGGAAATGGAAATAAAACATTACATGTTGGTTGTCAAGGAACTTGGTGTGTAGGAACTGGGGCAACCTATAATGCTGGGGATGGTGGATTAGGATTTATCTCTGCAACAACTAACAGACGAGCTGTTTTTGCTTCAAATATTAGCACATTAAATTCGCAAAATTTGAGTCTTGAGTTTGATTATATTAGTATTGGACAGGCCGGTGATGATTACGGAACTATCGTATATAGTACAAATGGCGGTACAACATGGACAAATCTACAGGCCATTACTCCTGCAACAACTTGTTCAAGTGGTCAAGGACTTTGGACGCACCTTTCACTTTCATTACCAGTGAATTGCGAAAACATTTCAACTTTAAGGATAGGATTTGATTGGACAAATAGTAATAATGGTGTAGGATCAGATCCTTCTCTTGCTATTAATAATTTAAAGATAACAACAAATATTCCACCTGTTCCTCAGGCAGGTTTTAATGTAAATTCAAATGAGCTTTGTCAAAATTATTGTTTTACGTTTTCCAATACGAGTTCCGATGCATCAACCTATTTTTGGGATTTTGGAAACGGAAACTCATCCAATCTTCAAAATCCGCAACCACTTTGTTTTAATCTTCCGGGACAATATACTATAACTCTTATTGCATGTAATAATCAAGGTTGTGATACGACAACTCAAAATGTTACAGTTTTTCAATCTCCTTTTACGGGACTGGAATTTTTAAATGGCCAAATTACTTCCCTTCAACCAAATGCATTATACCAATGGTTATTATGTCCTTCGTTAACACTGATTCCTGGTGCAACCTCTGTTGAATACACTCCTCCAATTAACGGAGAATATGCAGTTATCGTAACCTTGGCTAATGGCTGTTCTGATACTTCTGATTGTATTGTAATTAATGATTTAGGGATAGAGGAGCAAAGCAAATATTTAACTCTTTTTCCAAATCCAGGAAATGGAACATTCTCGCTAAATTTATCTCAAGCAGAAATTAAAGAAATTGAGATTTTTGATTTGACTGGACGCAAACAGTTTATTGCTTTTTCAGAGGATGAAATAACTCTATTAAGCGATGCAAAAGGGTTATTTTTTGTTCACATTAGCATGGTAAACGGAACTGAAATATTTAATACTTATTTAAAAGAATAATTACGATCTAAATTAATGAGTTATAGTATATTTGTTCCAAATTAAATACCATGAGAACAAACCACGAAATTGACTATTTTATCAAAGGCGAGGAAATGCAACTCGTTGAAATTGAATTAGATCCACAAGAAACTGCAATTGCTGAGGCCGGTGCGTTTATGTACATGGATGACGGCATTAAAATGGAAACCATTTTTGGCGATGGATCTCAGGAGCAACAAGGATTCATGGGTAAATTGTGGAGTGCTGGAAAACGTTTATTGACTGGTGAAAGTTTATTTATGACCGCCTACACCCATACCGGAGTTGGAAAGGCACGCGTTGCATTTGCATCACCTTATCCAGGAAAGATTATTCCAATTGACCTTCAACAATACAATGGAAAAGTTATTTGCCAAAAAGACTCGTTTTTGTGTGCAGCCAAAGGAGTTGCCGTTGGAATTGAGTTTCAACGCAAATTAGGAACTGGATTATTTGGTGGAGAAGGATTTATAATGCAAAATTTGGAAGGTGATGGAATGGCATTTTGTCATGCTGGAGGACATGTTATGAGTAGAAAATTAAATCCAGGAGAGACGCTGCGTGTGGATACAGGTTGTATTGTTGCCTACACACAAGATGTTGATTACGACATTCAGTTTGTAGGAGGTATTAAAAATACTCTTTTTGGTGGTGAAGGTGTTTTCTTTGCAACGTTGAGAGGTCCTGGAGAGGTTTGGTTACAAACATTACCAATTTCACGTTTAGCATCTCGTATATTGGCATACGGAACTACACAACGCAAAGAAGAAGGAAGTATATTGGGCGGCTTAGGAAATCTCTTAGACGGAGATGGACATTAAAATCCAGTATGCATGAAAAGAATTTACGCGATTTTATTTCTATTACTTTTTTCACAATATTGTGACGCACAATTGTTAGATAATAATTTTCATATTTATGGTCATTTTGGCGCTGGTGGAATAGGGGGTACGGATTACACAGCTAAGCAGGGAACTAGTTATTCAATTACTGGATTGAAGGCAGAAATTCTTTTCAAAAAAGGGTGGGGTTTAAACTATAATTTTGATTATCAAATGAGAAAGGATAGCATAACTCAATTTCATTCAACAATGGGAGTCGTTGGGGCTCCATTATTTATGGGTTTTGGAGTTTATAAAGGATTTGATGGAGATACAACAACAAAAGGGGTGGGAACATTTTTAC